>JBOGPP010000028.1:0-10270 GCA_050748485.1 Nitrososphaeraceae archaeon
CTCTTTAACAGTAAATCTAGTACTTGAATTCCTATACTTAGTGCGGTCACCGGGATTTGAATTCCCGCCCTATCTTGTTAAAAGATCGAGTCCCGGGTTACGGGCTAGCCTCGTATTCTAGGATACATGGAAGGCCAGTGTACTAACCAAACTATACGATGACCGCACATATAATTAGGCTCGGAAGCAATGGCTATTTATTTCTATGTTAGAGTATTTAGCCGATAATAGAAGCATTCTATGATTTGGATTGCTTAAGCAAGGCTTATAATGACAACCTACAATGAAGCTTGTGTGATGAATGAATTAATTACTAAACATGGCAATCATAGAATTCAAAAGATTAATGATTTCGAATTCCGACTAGAAAAGAATGAAAAAAAAGGAATGAATGTTCCAGTCACTATCTTCTCCGACGATCTTCTAATTTCCAAGATGGTCTCCGATCGAACGATTGATCAAGCTGCTAATGTTGCCACACTTCCCGGCGTAAGAAAACATGTCGTGGTTCTTCCAGACGGTCATGAGGGATACGGATTTCCTGTCGGAGGGGTTGCCGCAACTGATTTGGTTGAAGGTGTTATCAGTCCAGGAGGAGTCGGATACGACATTAATTGCGGTGTAAGACTGATCCGTACTAGCCTGACTGAAAAGGATCTGTTGAAGAGAGGAATCAAGGATGTAGTTAATGAACTCTTTAAAACCATACCTTCTGGCGTAGGAAAAACAGGTTCGATTAGATTAACGAAATCTAGCCTTGATGAATTTCTCGTTGAAGGCGTGAAATGGACTATTGAAAACGGGTACGGTTGGGAGCAGGACGCCGAGGTTTGTGAGGAGGGAGGTAAGATGGATGGAGCTGATCCTGAAAGTGTTTCCGAGACTGCTAAGAAGAGAGGCATGAATCAGCTAGGAAGCCTTGGATCTGGAAATCACTTCCTAGAAGTTCAAAAGATAGATAAAATCCTTGATGAAAGGGCAGCTGCTGCTATGGGTCTGAACGAAATAGGTCAAGTGACCATCCTCATTCATTGCGGATCTAGAGGTTTCGGGCATCAGGTATGCAGCGATTACCTTCGCCTCTCTGAAAGTATTTCGAGAAAGTACGGCCTAAAACTAGTTGATAGGGAATTGGCTTGTGTTCCAAATAGCTCTCATGAAGGAATGAGCTACCGAAAAGCAATGTATTCCGCACTCAATTTTGCTTGGTGCAATCGGCAATTAATAACCCATTGGACGAGAAAGACATTCGAAAAACTGTTTGGTATGAATGAACAAGAGCTAGATATGAAACTAGTATATGACGTTTCGCATAACATTGCGAAGATAGAGCGGTACGATATCGATGGCGAGGGAACTCGCGATTTAATGATTCATCGTAAAGGCGCAACTAGGGCATTTCCTGCTGGAATGGCACAAGTATCTGAAAGATATCGAGCCGTTGGACAGCCAGTCATTATACCCGGATCTATGGGAACTGCAAGTTGGATTCTACTAGGTAATAAGAAATCCCTTGAGTTGAGCTTCGGCTCTACCGCTCATGGTGCTGGAAGAACCATGTCAAGATCGGCCGCAAAACGAACATATTCTTTGGACGAAGTTCGAAAAAATCTTACAGATAAAGGTATTTATCTCAAGGCCCTAACTAAAGAAGGTGTCGTGGAGGAAACACCTCATGCCTACAAAGATGTTGATAGGGTCGCTACTATTTCTCATTCCGTTGGTATTGCAACAAAGGTGGTAAGATTAGTCCCGTTAGGTGTAATGAAGGGTTGAAGCCAGAAAAGGATCCAGATTTAGAAATTATAAAAGCTCGAAAAATGCTAAGGCTTAGGGAGGAGGCTGCTGCCACTGAAAAGCGAAGAAAAATTGAAGATGAATCCAAACTTGTAGAAAAGTCAAAGAAGCAGACTTTTCTCAAATATATTTACGACAGAGGGGATGAGGTATTGTCAGCTGCTGAATCCCAATATCCGTCACAGACCGCGTCGGTAATGAATCGCATACTAGATTTGATAGAAAGAGGAGATATTCAGCAAAAGATATCGGGAGGAGAATTGTTGTCGCTTTTCCGTATGTTGGGATTGAACATCAGAATGAACACAACTATAAAAATCGAGGATCATGGTAAATTAGTTTCCTTCTCAGATAAGTTGAAAGCCGACAATGTTAAGAATGAAAATGAGACCGATTAGATCTCGCGAGTCTTTGAAATTCAGGTTCTGAACTATTCTACTATATTCATCCACTAGTGTGGATGTTCTCTTTTCAATTACTATTGCCTTGCGTGTAGAAACAGCTGAATCTCTATTACTTCCATTTCTGCCTGCCTTAACATAACGATCATTGTGTACCGAATGGAATGCTTGACCTGAGAAGAAGTGAACCCATGATACTTTGTTCTAATTTTAAGTATCCGATAAAATAGTACGGATATTGAAATTGAACTATTAATGCCTATCTAAAATATCAGAATGGTGTAAATGGTTGTAGTGCATCAACAATCTTGTGAAACTCATTCGACTATATGGAATGCTAAGTACAGATACGTTTTAATTTAATTGAGAACTACTATTAGGAGTAACTACTTGTTGAAAAAGTGTACCAAATGGACTACACCGAACTCATAAATATGACAAGAGATTATCAACTTGGAGATATCTCCAGTAACGATAAGGCTCTGATCTACAGGATAATCAACTCTGAAGCATCATCATATAGAGTTACATCATCGAAATTTAGATTTCGACAGCAAAATTCCCAAGATAGAAATGATTATACGATATTAAAAAAGCTTATTGAGCTTCGCTATATTGAAGAAAATCAAGAACAGCGAAAAATATTTGGTGGGAGTATGATATATAGGTTTACTACTCATGGCCTGCTTTACATTTTCTTAAACAAGCTAATCTACCCGCCGCAGCTACTCTTGAATTATAATGCAAATAGTATCCTCAAAATGCTTGTATTTCCGTATTTTGAAACTAAAACGATTAGTCAGGGCACTGCTAGATTCTATGATGCAATTACTGAGTATTTGAATGAATGTACAAGAATGTTAATTGATCAAAATTCTCTTCCAAAATCCGAATTGGAAAGTCACGCTAGGAGAGAAAACTCCTTAGGATACGAATTAGACGAATTGATCAAGTTCCTCGCAGTGAAGCTAGCATTGATGTATAGTGAGTCAAATCTTCTAACCATTTCTTCTGCACTTGTAGAAAATGATAGTGCAAGAGTCACGCTATACGAATTGGAAAGTTCGATGAAAAGTCTTATTGCCTCCGACAGAAAATTCATGCATCTCTTGGAAAAAACCAAAACTGAATTCGATGAAATTCGATAAGTTTCAGATTTATTATTAAATGCCGAACGAAGAGCACTGCTTTAAACGTGTGGCCTCTCTAGTATCTCTAAAAATTTTTAATCTGTACTTCTGGCATCGTATCGATTAGGTGGTACCCGTACCGACCTTATACAATCACCCAAATAATGGGGTAGAATTTCTATTATGCCATCATATCCTTGAATAATCCTAATACTGGTCAGCGATAGCTCTTTGACTTACCTCAGGTTTCACAGGAGTTCGTATTGAAGTTGCAACGTACGAATTCCAGATTGGAGTTTTTTTCGAAAAAGTTAATGATCTAAACCTACCAAAAGGTCAGGATCAACAAAACCTGATAATCTCTCGAAGGGAGAGCTTACATGAATATTTGTTAACTCCTGTAATGAGTTTTGGTTAAAGATTCGACGTGCAAATTATTTAAGATTGAGCACTCAAACCAAATAACTACGGCATTCGTCGTGACAATATAAGACGGATTGAGTTTGTAAACCTAGGTAAGATTCAAGATCCTCGTGCGGACATGAAGATTGATCTTTCTGGGACAGTGAACGTACCCAAAATACTAAAGGAAGTATTATTGTCCTCTCATCCAGCCCTTTTCATCTTTGAACCGCAGACAGAACACATTATATCTTTATGCTCATTGCCGCATCCCATGCAATAGTATCTTATCGTGCTATAATTATAAGACGATGTATCCGAGGATGAGGAGAGAGGATCAGAAAGGCTTTTTGTACTAGTATCCTTGTTCCTTATCCTTAGACGCGTTATCAAAAAGTTAATTGCAATAAATGCACCCAAAGCTACAGCCAGAGATATAGGAAATGGTAAAAGCAATGAAGCAATGAGACCTATTCCTGCATAAAGGCCTATCCATTTGAGAGTGTCTACAATCAAATGTGTTTTGTTATTGTCGACATGCTTCATGTATAGATACCAACGTATCCTACTATATTTCTAGCAATAACCTACTCTTAAAGTAACTGTATACTCTGTGGTACTGGCTTTCAATCTAAACTAGATGCCTTAGATCTATTCGACTGTACTGGATGTCTTCAAAGGAACAAGTGCAATAGTCTGAAAAAGTTCAAAATTTTTTGTTTTCCCGATATCAGAGATCTGTTAGTTGCTTGCTTTTAATGTGATAAATATCTCATAAACATCAGTTACAAAAAAGGCGAAATAAATCCTATATCTATAAACTATCTATTGATCAAAAATCTCATTTAATTTGTATAAGCATATTCCCTTAATCCAGCTTTTGCAGTCGATTTACCTCCTATTCTGACTAAGACAAATTCCTTATTGCTATGATTGATAGAATCAAATAAACCCCTTCCTATTCCTCGGTGCAGTCCTTCGTATTCCTCCATCGAGAGTTTCATTCTCGTACCTATCTCTTCTTCTAGATTCATTGCAGCTACTATTTCCTTATAAGGAGGTTGAATTACCCCGCTGAAAACCATCGCGCTGCTACCACTCCCATACGAACCGAAGCCTACCCTTTTGCCATCCAAATCAGTTCCTCTCTTGAACTCATATTCTAACGAACTCCTGAAACCCATATACATTGAAGCTGTGTACAGATTGCCTATCAATTCGGAAGCCTTCAAAGAACTCGTCATCTTCTTTTCATACGCTTCGTGGTAAAGAGCTGTCTGCATAAAGAGTCTACGGAACTTCTCATCTGCTTTCATAAATTCTGTGTCCGCCAGGATAGATTCAATGGTTCCCCTAGGATCTTTTGGATAAGGTTCTTCTATTCCTATCTCGTTAATGACTTCTTTCCATCTGGGAAGGTTTCTCCACTCGTGTCTTAAGAGATACGCCAACGCCTTCTCACCCATTCGTCTATATGGTAAATGAACACTGATTAGATCTATATGATCGGTAATTGATTCTCCATCCTTTAGATTAATTAATCCATACTTCAATGCTTTCTCTTTATAACTGTCAAATGCCTTCCTGACCTGTATAAGATACAACAGATTTGAGTAAGTCCCATTAACTAAAGGCGTTTCTTTTCCAAATGGTCGGTAAAAATCATACTCATTACTGATGATGGTCGATGTCACTTTTTGATCGAAGGCCAATAACCTAGGATTATCCTTGATCAACATTGCCACTGCACCAGCTCCCTGCGTGTATTCAGCTGTCGAACCAAGATCGTACTTGGCAATATCGCTCACAATCACAATTGCAGCTTTATCGTTATTTTCTTCAGCACGTATCCAATTAGCATTATCATATAGAGCGTAAGATCCGCTTACACAAGCAAATTTGCATTCGATCCCTCCTGCGTGCTCAAGAGATCCTTGACCATAAACTTGCTCCAGCATCCCGATCACAAACGAATTCATTGCTTTTGACTCATCAAGTGCTGATTCAGTTGCTACATACATTCTCCCTATATCTTGGGGCTGCAAATCATTCTTCTCCATTAAAGTTAAGCAGGCATTGGCCGCCATACAGGCCGGGTCTTGATTAACATCAACAATAGCCATTTTCCTAATCCCTATACCGTATTCTAGCTTTTGTGGGTCTATGCCCCTCGCCTCCGCAAAGTCTTTACAATCTACATAGAGCTTAGGAACGTAGATAGCCAGATCATCGATTCCTACTGGCATGATGACAATTGATATTTATAGACAATTTAAAGGTACTTCTAAGCTTATTTGACCAGTTGTTCTAACTCCATTGACTATCGCCTTTGCATGTATTTTTATATAGTTTGCATCTTACAAAATGTTATCTTATATTGCTAGGTTCTTAACAAGGGAACGGCCAATTCAAAAGTACCTAATTATATTATAGTAGTTGTCTCTTTCACACGGTCTATACCCTATCTGCCTTATCGACTCTATTATCTTGCTTGCTGATAATTCTGTTGATCTTGCCCCTGTTGCACTAACAACTTCTTCTCCGATCAGAGTCCCTCCGAAATCATCTGCTCCATAATTCAAGGCCAGCTGAGCCATTCCTACACCGTTAGTTAACCATGAAGACTGCAAATGATCAATCAAACCGTAGAAGACTACCCTCGAGATCGCGATCATTTTTAGAAGCCCTAATCCTCCTGAAGAATACCTCACAGAACCGTCAGATTGCATTTCAGTTTTATTGGGTTCAAAACTCCACGGTATAAATGACATAAAACCGTGCGTTTTTTCCTGTAATCTCGCAATTAGGAGTAGATGATTCGCCCTCTGTTGAGTTGTCTCAACTGTGCCGTACATCATTGTAGCGGACGACCTAATATCCAAGCTATGAGCCTCTTCCATGATCCTCAACCATTCTTCACTCTTGATTTTCAACGGACTAATTACTGATTTTACTTCATCGTCAAGTATCTCTGCACCGGCACCGGGAAGTGAATCAAGTCCAGCCAGCTTTAATCTATGAAGGATTTCTTTTGTGGTGCTCCTCTCTACTCTCGCTATCATATCTATTTCGGATGTAGAAAGGCCGTGGATACCAATCTCAGGATACCGCCTTTTTATTTCTCTGAATACTTCTTCATAGTACTCGATTCTAAGATTTGGATTGTGACCACCTTGAATAAGAATTTGAGTGATGCCATATGCCTCCTTAGCCATGATTACACGCTCAAGTACCTGCTTTAGAGAGAGTGTGTATGACTCAGAATGACCTGGAGGTCTATAGAATGCACAGAATTTGCAATACGTTACACAGACGTTAGTATAATTGAGTATTATATTATTAACAAAGCTGGCATCGTTCCCAAATAATTTATTGCGCAAATGATTGGCAGATATACCAAGAGAATAAATATCGTCAGATTCCAAAAGTCTAAGGCAATCGCTCAAGTTTAGGCGACTCCCGTTTAGAACATTATATACAATATCTGAAATATCTGACTTGTTGATCAAGTTTTGAGCAAATGCAGCCAAGCTATTCACTATATACATGATATGTGGATAAATGATTCTATTTATTCGTTACAAACCTCGATTTGACGGTTCACGAGACGAAGTACCTTTGTCTCAATTATCTTTTTCTGCTATCCGCCTAATTAGGGGTATAACTAAGAGCCGCTTTAGAATTCAACCAATGGACCCACACTTTAAATCTACCTTTTTTGATCAATTTCTGAAAAATGCAAAAAGGAAGACATGAGAATTGCCTGATCAATCTTTTGTTCGTATTTGAAAGCTGATCATGGCATAGGTTTTATATTGATATTCGCAGAGATACATCAGATAGATTGTTACAAGGTATTGAAAGAGTCACCCCTGCACTCGAGAAGGCGATGGCAGGCGAAGAATTGTCATATGATGATGGAATGCAACTCATGAGAGAAGAGAACCTGTTTTTACTGGGAGCAGCGGCAGATAGTTTACGCAAGAAAAATAGTGGAAATACGGTAACATTCGTTTGTTCGTACTATCTCAATTATACGAATATCTGTGCCGCAAGTTGTCCATTATGTGCTTTCTATAGAAAGGGTCAAGAGGCAGACGCTTACACGCTTACCATCGAGCAACTCCTCGCTCGGGCTAGGATAGCAGTGAATGATTTGGGAGCCACAGAATTGCACATAGTTGGAGGGTTTCATCCGAAATTGGGGCTTGATTACTATGAAAGTATGATCATCTCCATTAAGAAAGAATTCCCTCGTGTATGTATAAAAGCGCTCACGCCAGCTGAAATCTTTTTCATATCCAAGCTAACCAGGAATTCCGTAAAGGAGGTACTAAGGAGATTGAAAGATTCCGGACTAGACGCATTACCAGGGGGCGGTGCAGAAATTTTCCACGAGCAATCAAGAAATTTGATTGTAAGAGGTAAATGTTCCGGGAAGGAATGGCTTGATACCGCTCGTCAAGCTCACGAAATGGGGTTAAGGAGCAATTGTACGATGCTCTTTGGCCATATAGAGAAACCTGAACACATTGTAGATCACATTATTAGGATCCGAGAGTTAAACAAAGATACTAACGGCTTCACTACATTCATCCCACTGAAATTTAGCCTAGAAAATACCGAATTAGAGCAGAAGCATATGATTCAAAGAGAAAGTCCCTCGACATATGACCTGAGAGTTATTGCGGTCTCAAGGATCCTATTATCGGACGTACTAAACAATATCTCTGTATATTGGATAGCACTTGGAAAGAAGCTAGCTCAAGTCGCTCTTCATTACGGTGGCAACGACTTAGTCGGGACAGCGTTTTCAGAGGAGATATTCAAAGCAACAGGAAAGCATAATGTAACTTCAACTCAGGAGCTGATTAATCTAATTAATGAGATTAACAGACAGCCTGCTCAACGAGATACATTTTTCAACGTTCTCAGACGATTTTAATTAGTTCTTGATAACTTTTTACCACATTTATGAGATCTTGAAATAGTAAACTTGTACCCCTTCTATACTTTGATCAAACTTGAAATATTTTCCTTCAATATCCCTTTATCAGATGCCAACTTAAACATTTTCTTAATAGATGTAAGACCTTCGGTTCCCATATCTACTGTCAGCTTGTTTACGTACATTCCTATGAATTTGCTGATCACGGCTCTGGCCTGACCTCTGCTATACGTCATGGCATAGTCCAATGCGTCCTCAAAATGATTAAGCCCGTATAAGATAGAGCTCTTAAACAAATTCTCAAATTCTTGTATCTGGAAGTTAGACATGGTTTCTGAACTGGCCACGTTTATTCCAAGTGGAACTGCAAGACCATTAGTGAGAACATTCCACCAACTTCCCAGGTCTAGGACCTTTAAAAGACCAAATGTCTCATAAGTTATCTGCCCCTCATGAATTACTAAACCAGCTTCCACCTCTCCATCCTTTACAGCTGTTGGTATCGTGTGAAATGGCATCTCGATGTCAGGGTAGTTCCCTAGCGCAATCCTTGAAATCAGGAATGCTGAGGTCATTCTTCCGGGTACGGCAATCTTGGTGTGACCAAGTTCAGAAAGAGATAATCTTTTCTTGGAAATAATCACGGGACCATAATTAAGCCCAAAACTGGCACCACAGGGCAAAATCACATAATTTCTCAAGTATGCATATGCATGTGCTGAGATCGCTGTGACGTCAAGTTCATGGTTCATTGCCCTCCTGTTAAGAGTTTCAATATCCTCTATTACGTGTTTGATCTCAAATGCCGGATTATTCACCTTGCCTGATGCAATTCCATAAAACATGAATGCGTCATCAGCGTCGGGAGTATGACCTAATCTTAATTCAACCACATAACGTTGATTATTTCAGAGTCATATATGCTTCTCCTTACCATATGCCAGTGTTAGGGAAGATATTATAAGCTTCATTCATCGTACGAGGGCGATTTTACTGAATTGGATAGTAGGATAAGGTAATATGACCGTCTTACTCAACTAGTAGTAAATACCTTGACGGGTGGTGATTCAGATTATGGATCAGAAAAGCCCAATTCACAGCTAGTAATACATAAACTCTTGTCACTCAAACTCAAAGTGGGGTTTGGAGAGCGTTGGAGAGATTATACTAATATGACTCTAATTTCGAAGATGGCAAGGGATATCTTCTCAATCATGCCAGTTCCAAAGTACGACTCATAATTATGTACGTCGACTCGGTTGGTTCTATGAATACGAGCATGATCTTGCCAGTCGACAAACTCGTTACCATTATGCGAGCGTTTTCCCATGAAGTGATTTCTGTAATACAAAGCCATGGAGCGTGCGTATTAAAGAATGGTGGTGATGGAGTTACTGCATTTTTGCCTTCAAGCTCTGATAGGATCGTTGCATGCAAAATTCGGTTAAATGTGCTCGGTCTATCTTGGAATTAATCTAATATCGAATCAATATGACTACCATGAGTCCATCGTAAAATTAAGCATCGACGAAGGGGAGAATGTGATTGTACTTTATGGACAAGACAAAAGTTCTTAGACCCAAAGACACGCT
>JBOGPP010000029.1:0-9579 GCA_050748485.1 Nitrososphaeraceae archaeon
CCTTCTCTGTTTATTGTTAGCGTCACCTTGTCCCCTACTTGTTTACTTTCGTCAAGGTAAGATATCACATCGTCCATTGACTTCACTGGCTGACTGTCTATTTTAGTGACAATATCCCCGCTCCTTACGACTTGATTACCGCCAAGGTCTTCTCTTATCAGCTGACCTCTTACACCGCCCTTATCCGCAGGACTGTTATCTACAACTGATACAACTGCTGCACCCTTGAAATTTCTTGGTAGTTCGAGGCTTTTTGCGATATCTGGAGACACGTCTCTTGCCGTAAAGCCAAGCCACGGGTGAACATAATTTCCTTTTTCAATGAGGACAGGAATTTCTTTTAGCAGCATATTTGATGGAACAGCAAAACCTACTCCAGAATAAACCCCAGTGTTTGAGAAAATAGCGGTATTCATCCCTACGACTTCACCTTTCATATTAAGCAAAGGTCCCCCTGAGTTACCTGGATTAATTGCAGCATCAGTCTGTATTGTATTTGCAATTGAATACCCTGTAACATCATTTGGTAACAAACGACCAATCTGACTTACCACACCTGTTGTCAAGGTACCACTCAGTCCAAATGGATTTCCGATAGCTATAATCTGCTCTCCTACTTCTATCTCTGATGAATTTGCAATCTTAAGTGGTGCCACTCTCTTGTCAAAAAATTCTCTATCTGTAATTTGGAGGACACCAATATCTGAATAAGGATCTTTTCCGACTACCTTTGCTGTATAAGTATCTCCATCTACGAATTTAACATCTACTTCGTCAACCTCCGAAACAACATGATAATTCGTTATAATTCGGCCATCTTGATCATAAACAAATCCAGAACCCAGTGCGATATTGTTTTGAGGAATCTCTCTTCCATTTAATGTTACTATCTGATCTGATCCCGGCCTTGTGCTCGTTATTTGTACTACCGAGTTCTCTGTTTTCTTGAATAATTCAGGTAGCGATATTATTGGTGAAGATGATGGAAGGCTACCGGTAGTACTAACGTTATTTCTTTCGTCAGGATTAACCTCTTGTTGCTGAGCTTGAACGATTGATGGATTTAGCAACGATGAGGGCTGTGTTGTTGATGATGATAGAGGAGCTGGATGTGGTTCAGATTGTGGTGATTGTAGTGATTGTGGTGATTGTAGTGATTGTGGTGATTGTGGTGATTGTGAAGGCACAGTTGCTGAGGGGGTATCTGTTATACTATTCGTAAAAAAGGGAAGAGAAGGCAGTAAATTCATTGTGCCTGCAAAGTAAGCACCTACTACAAGAAACGAGACGATAATCCACACAAACAGATACATAATGAATAATAATGACACACGATTATTTATATTTTGACATTTGGGTCATTTTCTAATCAAATTAATGTCAGAATACAACCATGGACTGAACCCGAATAATTAGGTCGAAGAAATTTCTTTGGCACCCAAAGCTGACATTGTTGATAAGGACGAGTTTATATTGCCTCCTTCAATTACCATGGGCCTAAATGGTTCCAAAATCAGAAAATTCGGCTCAGAAAAAATGTAATGAGAATACACTGATGGACCATCATATGCAAGTCCAGATGCTGACTTAGTAATAATTCCTTCGTATATAGTCTCAGAACTTGAAACGTGCTCTACAGGAATGCTTCTACCATTCTGCAACTTTGTGAGAAGAGATGGACTATCTGTAAACACAATTGGCACATAATCGTCATCACCACTAGATGTAATACTAGTAGTGGTACTTTGCGAATTTAGTGCTGTGATCGTCCCCAGGATCAGAAATGAACAAATGAGAATTGACGCACTTAACTTGACCGCTCGTTTGGGTATCCTAAGCCAAACCTCCCTATTTTCGAGGCTTCTCAAATTCGACTTGGAAGAGAGCTCGATCCCCCGGCTGGAACCTTGTCCAGTTACTGGGTTTAACCGAATTTCATTCTCCGTTACCTTCCTTATCTTATGATGTTCAGAGTCAGCTTCAAGTAACTCCAATACACATCTTCTCATCTGCCTATTGATAGTGACGTACAATACAGAGGAACATTCAGTCAAGCATACGATCGAGCGCTTCTGCAGCGTCGCTATTGCATCAACGATTTGAGATGTAGAATCGTCTGGAAATCCTCCAACTAAAGCTGATAATTTTAGAGGGGTCATGTGTTTGTATAATATTCGTAGGACTGCTGTCTCTTCAGGCTTCATTCTTCGACTATTTTGAGTGTTTATAGAAATATATATCTATTGACACGGTTGTCATTGATCTTGAAATTCTTGGCAGAGTTCTTTTTTTATTCTGACGGCGAAACAGACAAATATGACAACATGCAAGAGAAATGATATAATCATGGGAGAAATTACAGCTCAGACCACCAACGACGAATATGGAGTACTGTCCAAAATATTTAGTTCAAGAGCCGTAGCTCAAGTTTTAGATTTCTTTCTTGATCATAAAGAGTTTGACTATTCAGCCAATGAGATTGCAAAAAAGACGGGGTTGTCGTTCAGAACTATTTTTCGTGAAATCCCTGACCTTGAGCATAGACAACTTATTTTCAACACTAGAAGAATAGGAAAAGTTAACATGTACAAGCTCAATCTAGACCTCGAAGCTGTTGGTTTTCTTGAGAAATTTTCGTTGGAAATGTCACAGATTGCGACTAGGGAAATGGATTCTTACAAAACACAATTGACCGAAAGAGAAAGCAAACTACTAGAAGAGTTGGATAGTTTTTCCGACAATGTAATGCATCATTCCTAAAGCTAACCGGCAAATGAACCTGGTAAGGCACTAGGTTGACCATTAGGTGATCCTGCTGGAGGACATCGTAGCCTCATCGACCGGTCGGGCGTCTATCTGGATTTTAGAGCCTCGACGACCTACATGGAATGAGCCGGACACTCCAGTGGGATCCTATCGAACATCCGTCGAAGAACTTGGCATTTTAAGAATTACTTTCTTGCCCAAGTAGGATGCATTTCATACCTAAGGGCATTTTTCTTTTGGCCGTGAATCCTATTCCTGAAAAAGCCTCTTGCTACAAATTCCGCTAAAAAAAATTTATGAGGATCACCAAGGACTGGAAAATAATTCTGGCTTAATCAGCATTCTCTATGTAAAGCCTGTCACCTATTTTGTACTGAATCTCGTTTATGTAATATGCCTTGTCGACAACCGGTGTTGATAGATTCGCGCCACATACGGGAACGCTCGATAACAATTCTTCCTCTTCCTCCACCTGTTTAAGTAACTGGTTACTCAAGTGTACAATATACGTAGCCGCGACTTTTAAATCCGATCCTAACTATTCTGCGAATAAATCTATTTTTTCTATTATATCATGCGATAATTGGACAAACTTCTACTAACGAATATAGATCTCTAGTATATATAAGAATCTATGCTGCTCAAAAAATGAGATTCTTGGGATCCAGGAATATTATGCGGTAGTGTGTCGCTTCACAATTCAGTCAGCAAGGAATAGTTTTATTGTAAATCGCCAAAGGAAACGGCAAGGTCCTTCACTTTACTTGCCAACTGGACTTTCGTCTCCGCAATTCAAGCGTTAGGTGGTGCACTCTAAGAAAGGTTATATGGCCATAGTAAACAGGAAGTATCTGACAGTATCGAATGCCTATTTTTATAGAGCAAGCTTCAGTTAAATACTTTACCACAATTGGGATTGCTTTGGCTATATCCTTTATTTGTTTATCGTATCTCTTACAAAGGGATGATTCATTCTTAGCATACGGACATTTTTTTGGAGAGAATATAACCCAAGATGGATATCAAGTTGTATTTCAACCATTTCCTTTTGCTCCGATGGCTGGAGATAATACAACATTGAACTTCAGTATTCTTGACGAAGAGAATTTGAATATACACAACATCTTTTCAGCGTTAATAATTAAAGATAAGGAAACTAATCAGACTATAGCCCAAATTCCGTACAAGCAATATATGTACAGTGATATAACAATTCCTTACACATTCACTAACAATTCTGAGTACTTGCTCACTCTGGAAACAAGAATTATCGGTGATTCCAAATATCAAGCACAGCCGTTGAGCGCTACGTTTGACCTAATCGTTGGAGACCAGACAGCTGAATATTTCAAGATGATCATGTTATATTTTGTCAGCCCCGTATGCGCAGCGATTATTGTCGCTATCTTATTTTATGAGCTGCATTGGAAAAAGAAAAAAGCTTGGAAGAGTAGGCCAAATACGGAATGACTTTTTGAAATAAATTTTTGTATTGCCATCCGTTTGCCATGAATAGCAACACGGATTTACTGGTGTATAATTGGCAGACTTGTAGTTTTCATCCCATTATTCAAATGCTATGTGAAGAGTATTGAAATCCTAGCTAGAACTATTTGCATCAATTTCTAGTGTTCACCTTTGGTCATTTGTGCTTAACTTTTGAGACTAAATTAAGTAACGATAAACAACTCATCACCTTCCGGAGGACTGTCATCAGTTAATGCCTTAAATACTCATTTTTAATTTTTGATCTAACTCATAAAGAGTAGTGGTATGGAGAAATGCAAATGAATAAAATACAAGAATCCGTCTTTGATTACTTCGCTAACCTGATACTAAATATGAGAACCAAAATCATCTTTTTTTATTGCCTAGCCATGGTTGGATACATGTTATCCACTTACTATTTTAGGTACCAGATGATCGATGATAGTTTCGAAAGTTCGGTTTATACCTTTAATGGTTGTCATGCGTCAGGATCGATTAGAGTGGTCTGCAACAAATACACCGATATTAGTACGTAAGACGGTATGGAAGGAAGGAACACGTTTGTAATACGTGATGGTAGACTAATCAGCAACTTGATCATAGGTGGTAATGCATTAGTCTACGTAAGGTCGAAATCCGAAGTCAAGGGTGGTAATGTTTCACCAGGAACATTATGGTCTTCAATGAAAGTTAGAGAAGAATGATTTTGATGTTTTATGTAATTACTATATACCATGATTTTGGTTCCCCTCTCGTAGAATACTGGATTGGATCATACCAGCACTGGCAATCGTCGTTAATAATTATTGCTATAACGACACATCCACTAGAAGTTCTCGTTGAGGCGCATCTGCCAGACGAATTTGTAAAAATTTAGGGCTTATTTCTTATTACATTTTCATGTTTTTGAGATTTTTTTTAGGTCGTCACTAAACCTGTCCACATATTGACAGAAAATTCAGTGTTGCCGAAAAGGGTTACGTATCGACTGCAAAGTGCTGTTCTGAATATGATATTTACATCACATTGTAGGGTTAGAAAGAAGTCAAGATCGCCGTACAATACTATAAATTCCATTTTGTCCTATAATTACATATATTCATATGATAAGGTCTAGACTCTTTGCGTGTCTTCAAGGCCACAGACTTTGGTCTTCATCTGCAGTTTTTACTTTATCTTTTCTGATACTGCTACCGATAATCGCTTCAGTGGTTCTATTCTCATCCGCACACAATGTGTTTGGCCATGCCTTTAAGCTGGATAGCAATCCAGCCCCTTCGGAGAGCTTGGAAAAACCCCCTGCGAGAGTTGAGGTCTTTCTTAGCGAACCTGTTGATGATAGGTATAGCGAAGTCAGGGTATTGGGACCTGATGGAAAACAAATTGACAATCAAGATACGCAGCATTTTGATGGGGACCAGAGCACTCTAGGTGTAACCTTGCCTAAAGCAGGTCTTGAAGATGGTGTCTATACTGTGTCTACTAAAATGTTATCTCAAATAGATGGACACGTCACAGATGACGCATTCGTATTCGGGGTCGGCGAGGCTACTTCTTTTCCCTCAACTGCCGGACCAGGTCAGTCGGGACCAGGCTCTGTCGCTACGTCGGCTTTTGACCAATTATCAGCTCCTGATGCTATCGCCAGATATCCTGCCCTAGTCGGCCAGGTAGTGGTTGTCGGAGCTGCCTTTGCGTCGCTCTGGCTATGGAAACCTTTTGCTAAGGTAAGCTGGTATGGCGATTCGCTTGGTAAAGTTAAGGAGGAATATGGCGATAGGAAGCAAAAAAGAAACCTCTCACAGGCAACGACTGATGATCTTGGTCAGCTCAGGGAACGCATTGATCGGCGATTAGTAAAACTGATGTTGTTTGGTGCTGCCCTCGTAATAATAGCAGACTTTGGGATGATTTACGCCTTGGCTTATTCCCTTAATGTTGGGATGGTAGATGCAATGTCTGCTAAATTTGGGAATATCTGGTTTGTGAGAACCGGCATCTCATTATTGCTGTTTGCTTTGATTTTATTTGTTTACGTAAAAGTAGGCAAGAGATTAAAATATTCAAGAAAAAGCAATCCCTCTGAGAGAACAAGTACAAAGCCATTCGCATTTGGAGGACTCCTCTTAAAACGAGAGCTCGTAGCTATCATGATTATAGGAATTCTTACTCTCTTGACTACCTCTTTTATGGGTCATGGGGCGGCCATCAATACGGGTGGAGCACAGATACCAATTACTATTGATTTTGTGCATAATTTAGCGGCATCCATTTGGATTGGAGGTGTGATTTACCTTGCTTTGGCGGTAGTTCCAAAATTAAAGCAAAACGAGCATTTTAATGAACGGTTCAAATTCAGTATTTTGGCCATTATAATTCCTCGCTTCTCGACGCTACCTGTAGTAGTCCTGGGTGTTATCGTGATTACAGGTCCATTCTTGCTTTACATCTTGGAGGACGATCTGAACTTGACGCTTGCATCCCTTTACGGCAAGGCGTTACTTGCTAAATTGATTATAGCTGCGATCATGTTAGCACTAGGAGGATATAATCAGAGAGTAATACACAAGGATGCCCTCAGTGCAGTAAATGCAATTCACCGGCAGCATCAACAACAGTTGGTAGTTTCTAGCTCAATGGATTCCAAGAGATCGCGTTCATCCTTCTCCACAGAAGAGTTGTCTCTAAGTGATAAGGAAATCATGAGAGCACCGAATAAGCTCGCTCTATTACTAGAAAATGTACGACACAAAATTACGCTAAGAAAAAGCTATGGGAGTCAAGTCACACGTGAAAATGATAATCATAAGAGTAACAAAGTCAACAACCAAACTAGTGACCATGGTGATGATAATAATATTATCAATCCCAAACAGGGTAAAGTCTTTAAGGCATCCGATCATCTTATGGAGATTCAGTCAAAGAAAAATCCTGCGGTGGCATGGTCGAGGACGATTTCTCGGTTCAATAGGAGCATTAGGATCGAAGCAATCCTTGGAATCCTCTTACTCGGAGCAGTCGCCGTACTCACAAATACTGGCTTGCCGGCCAGTGAGTTTCAAGGCCAGCTTCAGCAGAGCGCCAAAAACAGTCAACAGACTGATATTCAGAATCTCCTCATCACAACTTCTGGCACTAATGACGGGATTGGAGATCAAGGAAGTGTAGGTGGTGGATATTCGGCAACCCAATATCTTGATAACGCTACAGCAAGAATTAAGCTTACTATAGAACCTTTCTCCGTAGGAAACAACAATTTTGAAATTGAATTTCTAGATTTATCAGGAAATCCTATTGATATGCGAACGGTCGGGATGAAGCTGACCCAAACTGAGGAAAACATAGGTCCTATCGAGATTCAAACAAACAAAATCTCTGGAGGACTTTTTACCGCTAATGCATCGTTTGGCGTTGCAGGCCAGTGGGACTTATTTTTAGAAGGAGTCAAGAATGAGACCAATGCGCTAAATCTTGTAGCTACGTTTAATCTCTTTGTAAAGCCCGATCTGGATCAAATAGAATACAGTGTGACACAGATCGCCATGCCTGATAATAGAAGCCAGCCGCTCTATCCAATTTACGATTCCTCTAATAACTCAATCTGGGTAGGGGACACCTCACTGGGCTCTGGAAGAATCTTCGAATATGATATAACTAAGAATGCCTACCGAGAGCACAAAATCAATGGCACGAACATAATTACAGCGATGGCCTTGGATCAGTCAAATGGCCAGATATGGTTTATAGATCCAATTTCCAAGGTTCTGGGTCTATATGATCCTCAGGCAAATAGTAGTCAACTATATAGGTTCCCCAATGATCGTATAGTTCCATCTTCGATTGCAGTGCGGAGTGCTGAATTTCCAATTAATGATAGTAGTACTAGTGCTACTGCTATCGGAGACATGTCAGTTCTGAATGGATCTACTAATGGTGCCCAAGCAAGAGAGAGTGAAACTGTAGATCAGATGGAGATGTATCCCACTGTGTGGATTACGTCTCCATCGACTGATGAAGTTTTAATATTTGATCCCCCATTGGAAAACTTTACAAATTCACTTTCCTTACCGACCCCTAATTCCAGTCCATTGGGAATCGCAATAGACTCTTCTAATGGCCAAATCTGGATCGCAGAGGGTATCGGAAAAATTGCCAACATCAACCCTTCTTCCAACCTCACTATCAATGAATATGCCCCGCCGGTTGAAAGCAGGGGTGGAGGAGGTAGCTTAGGAGCAGGGACAGCGAATGACTCTTTAATCAGCCCTACCGCCCTGCTCATAGATCCATATACGGGAAGTATTTACATTTCTGAACATGATGGACGCGTAGTTTCCGTATTTAATCCAGTATTCAAGACATTTAGTGACTTTCCTCCTATTTCTGAGGATGCGTTACCATTTGGCATGACTTTAGATAAAGTTCGGAACCTATGGGTGGCAGAACATGTAACAGACAGGTTAACTGTAATCGATCCCTCAACTAGTAAGGAGAAGGAAGTGACAATCCCCTCGTCATCTCCATTTGTGCAATATTTGACAACAGACAATGAAGGAAGAGTTTGGTTTGCGGCACAGCGAGGAAATGCTATTGGATATATCACGCCAAGTGTAAATCCGTTAAAGGGTGCATCCTCACAGGATTTATCCTCACCTTCCCCGTCGTCCTCTTCTTTTGGCCCTCAGGGTCAAGGAGGGATCACGACTGAAGCAACCTCTACCCCAGCTGGAATAGAACAAACCCCGCTTACCCCATTATTCAACTTTGGCTACGAGTATTTGCTGGGTCCTCTAATTGCAATTGGCGTTGTTGCTAGCGCTGCTTTTTACGTGAATAGTGTTGTGAGTTTAAGGACAAGTATTGGACGAGTCAATGAATTGATCACCACAGCTGACAGTCCGCGGGGATTAAAATAAGTCCATCTGAAGGGAATAATAATGACGCAACATACTTATCCTAAATTCGTTGATTCCTCTATTCTCCTTATCGGGAGTATAGTTATGCATTAGCGTGCCGTCGCTTCGATATTTTGTTGGTACTTGAGCCCTTGATTGCAAACCAAGTTGATTGTGATATTCCTTCCCAACGCCGCCTTGTGTCCAGTCCTAAATTAAGAAGATAAAGCAGCGAAGGTGGGGCCATATTTATAGTCAAGGCTGCAATCACTCTTTTTATGGAGGCAAAAATCTTCAAGATAGATCTGCCTGCTGAAACTCAGATCATTTTGGCACAAAGTCACTTTATCAAGACTGTCGAAGACGTACATGAATGCCTAGTGAATTGTGTTCCTAACATTAAATTTGGAATAGGCTTTTGCGAGGCTAG
>JBOGPP010000030.1:0-18200 GCA_050748485.1 Nitrososphaeraceae archaeon
TAGCTTCAAAAGCCTTACATACTCTCTTAATGCACTAGCTTCCTCCCTGTATGCTCTAATCGTATGCGCAGCGCCTTCTGGACAAATAACTGTGACAGTTACTATGTTCACTTCTGCGTCAGAAGCAAGCATCGCAGGATGCACACTTTCTATTTTGCAATTCATCGACAACAATTTCTGAAGTTCCATTATGGGTTGGATCGTACCATTCAAGGCCTGAATTAGTATACTATCTGCTGACGACATATAAAAATATCATATATTCAAATCTGGGTACACTTGCTATTCTTTATATTTATGAGTGAGAATCGAATATTATGGACGATTATTAGCATTATTATTAATAAATTCATTCAATAGTACTGATGCAGTAGATTTTGTATAAGAATGGAACATATATTCTAACTGAAAGTCAGTACTGCATATAATAAGAATAAATAATAGCGTGATTTTAGTGTAATTTTATATAAAAGTAAAGCGTATTCCGAATTACGTGACAGTGCCATCGTCACGTGATCGTTACAGCTTATGAGAACCCCAATTGCAAGAAAAGCAGTGATTCTATTGCATGTTGATATATAAAGTGCTTGCAAGGGAAAATTTCCTAATACTATCAACACAGTAAATAGCCTGCCAAGATACCAGAAATATTCTCCTTAATTTTGAATTTTATTTAGCCTACCTAATTAAGATTTGAAATGCAAAAAGAAAAGGGTTTGATATGTGAGTCCTAGTACTTCATCCACGGAAATTGTTTATACCTTTTGTAGTATTCAACCAATCCTCCCTCTAATAACATTCGCTGCATGAATTCCGGTACTTTTTTAGCTTGAAAACTCCTTCTAGTTCTAATATTTTTTACAATAAACTTGGAGATGTCCACTTCAAGTTCATCATGCTGCTTTATTTTTCCCTCTATTCCTGGGACTTCAAGTGCAGGTAATCCAATGGTAAAAGCATTCCTATAATATATGCGTGCAAAACTCTTGGCTATGACTGCAGAAATGCCTGCATATTTTAATGCTACAGGAGCCTGCTCTCTGCTAGAGCCTCCTCCAAAGTTTCGACCTGCTACTATTATATCATTCTTGGAGATCTTTTTGTGAAAATCAGGATCGTACCCATACATGGCATATTTTGCCAATTCATATGGATCGTTGGTCCTACTTTTGAATCTGAAAGGTATTATTATATCTGTATTAATATTATCTCCAAATACCCATGCCCTTCCTTTCAAAATATTGGTAGTGGTCATTGGATGTTCATAGAATTTATGATTGAGATCATTATTCATAATCAAAAGTACTTCCTTGGATCGGCTATTTTCCCTTCTATCGCAGATGCTGCTACTGTTGCAGGAGACGCTAGATATATCTTAGATGAAAGTGCACCCATTCTACCAACAAAATTCCTTGAGGATGAGGATATACAGATCTCATTTTCTCCTAATGCACCAAGATGAGTACCAACACAGGCACCACATGTAGCATTGGTAAACACAGCCCCTGACTGCAAATAAATTTCTACATACCCGCGCTTGATTGCATCTTCGTAGACTTTGACAGATGCAGGAGTAACTACACATCGTGTATTTCTGTGAACTTTTCTACCCTTTAATATGCGTGCTGCTACCTCAAGATCTTCTATCCTTCCATTAGTAGAAGAACCTATAAACGCTTGATCAATTTCCATATCTGCTAACTCTTCAACTGAATGTACTTTATCGATATTATCAGGACCTGAAACTTTCGGTTCAATCTTGTTACACTCTACCTCAAATTCATCCTCGTACTTAGCATAGGAACCTGCTTGTATTTTGACACTTTTGAGATTTTTATTTATTCTTGCATTCTCTTCTAGATATCTACTTGTAACCTGATCAGTTGGAAATACAGATATTTTTGCACCACATTCCATTGAAGCGTTACTAATGCATGCTCTGGAATCCATAGTAAATTGTTTCCTTACATTTTCATTTGAAAATTTCCATTCTAATGCCTTGTAGTTTGCACCATCTTCACCCACATTTCCAATATAATCTAAAATTAGGTCTCGTGCAAACACCCCTTTCCCAAAAATCCCTGATAAATTAATCTTTATAGTATCTGGTACTGTCAACCATAACTGACCTGTTGCCCAGACTGCAGCAATTTCTGTACTTCCAATACCAGTAGCAAATGAAGACACACATCCAGCCTGGCAGGTATGCGAATCTGCTCCCAATATCATCATACCAGGAACAGCAAAATATTCGAGAATGTATTGATGCGAAATTGAACCCTCAACTAAAAGGCAGTTGTGTTCAGAGACAAAATCTCTCATCATAGCGTGCAAATTGGCCACCTTCTCATCTGCTGCTGGAAATGTATGATCTATAACTAACAAAACTTTTGAAGGATCGTGAAGCTTATGGATACCCATTTCCTTAAATGAACGTATAGCCAAAGGGCCTGTACTATCTTGTGCGATAGCAAGATCTACATTCACAATTACAATTTCACCGGGCCTGGACACTGATTTTGATTTTTTATTGTTTGTCTTGACTTTCCTCATGTTTATCAGCTTTTCAGCAATGGTAAGTGAATTATCATCAAGAATTGTCTTAGTGCGGGAAATGTCTAGGCTTTGTTGTTGCTGCGGCTGCTGCTGTTGTTGTTGTTGTTGTTGTAATGAAGAATCTTTTATTCTTTGCAATTAATACACTTCTTTATTTTACAACCTCGAATACGAAAATTTACTTTTGTCATTTCTCTTGTTGAAATTGTATCCCCGATAACTATCTCCTGCATACATATATCTATAATCAATAGGTAATTATTACTAATAAAGTTCAACCTTGACCTTGTCTATTTTCAATGCGTCTGATAAGTCTGCAGTATCATTTGCAAATTGGTTAATCGAAAAGCCTTCATCACTTACACCAGAGTAATTTCAGTAGCAAAGCAGCTTATTCCCATTGATGAACCAGGAAGAATGAACAGTTCTCCACCTAAGTGTTATTATTGTAGTGAAACTAATTTCGGTTCGGTAGACGGCTAAAACATCACGTTGTAACTAGGCTTCCAAGCTTCCCTGGTTATCCAGGTCCTGTGGAAATCAAGTCTTAATCGTCAAGAAAAACAAGAAATGCATTGAGAACGTGAAGTGATTACCGATATAGGATGGAAATAAAGAAAAAAAGGACAAAAGAATGTCTAATTATTAGACCTCATTCACACTTACGAAGTAACCACTTGAAGTACTATGTGTTAATACTCTTTCATGGTTGTATGCATGCGTAATTGCTTCGTCTTCTTCGGAAAATCGCTCTCGTATCCCACAAGGGAGACAAGTTACCTCATACATATGTGCTCTTAAAATACACCTTTTCAATATTATATACAAATTCCATATATTTAAGTCCTATGTCCAGTCTAGGACCGATATTGTGCTTAAGACGATAGGGCGACTGACCTTTTTTTCCACCTAAATCGCTCTACCATGTCAATTCAGAAGGGTAGAAACAGTTGATATTCCTAGCAGACCTTTAAATGACCTCCTACTTTAACAAGTGTTCTCAATTCTGTATAGGCAAATTCAAGAGTGAATATCACATCCAAATAATAGAATAATAGCTTCAAGGAAAACCACCCCCCCCTTCAATATTGTTAGCCATAGACAATCAGTTCTAATGATTTGTTCTTGAGGTTTTAACATATTTAGTACGGAAATATTATCAACCTTATCTGCTTAGACATAGCCAGCTTTGATATCTACTCTTGGAGCATCTAGATTTTGAATCTAATGCATTTTGCCCTGACCTTTCGATACTAGCCAATTGTCTGCAGCTACTCCAAGGCATACCCCTCCAATAACCCAAACGGGCACGCTTACCATTATGACCAAAGACAACAGACTCTGTTCTTCGAATCCCAAACTAGGCTGGCTTCCATGTGCAGCTAATGCTATGACAAAAAGGATACCTCCAATCAGTACAAGTTTAGTACCAATACCAACCTGTTGTCTAATCTCATGTCGTTCAAATGACATTTCCTATCAATTCCTTTGGCTTTGATTTATGATAGTTCAAATGCTTAACCTCATTAGTTGTTACCTTTGCACAGTTGTCCAATGCATATTGTTTAACATTTTTGAGCAATGCTTTAGGTCGTAATCGGATAACTTCGACCTTGACTCTATCTTCAGTCATTAATCTAGCTTTCACACCTGAGGTTACAGGACCTGTTTTTATATTTGAACTTTTAATAATTACAAATGCGGTAGATACAGATTATGGGTACAGCAAGCCCAGTTTGTAAGGAATAATCGCAAAAACCCATTAAAAAGATAACAGGGGTGTCGGGGCATTTCATGAAAGATCAGAAGACCAAAAAAAGGAATGCTTGCAAATTATTATATTGTAATAGAGGAATACTGCGAAGCCATGGTCGAAAAAACTCATCCCTTAATTAGAAATATGATACCGTCATTTTATTACTAAACATTAGCTTGGCAGTGCCGGTATCCTTAGAAATTGACGTTACTATTGCGAAGGCTGAATCGCTTTAAACACTTCTATTTCATATTTCAGTGAGTCAGTTAGAAGATCCGTTGATGTTTCATTTAATTGAGGATTTCCGGTCTTGATAAAGTCGCCGAACTGTTTATAACTGTCCCGTTCTGCTTCTAAGCTTTTTGTATACAATGAAATACCATCCTTAAATTTTTCTGGTGTTTGCAGATTATTTGTTTCGTCAATCAGATTATTTATTTGTGCGACAGTATCGTCCGTTATCAACATGATTGTGGTATTGCTATATTGATTATTTTCCCATTTTCCAATTTCTTGCTGATATGAATTTGTTAAGGCGCCGGATTTATTTGTCAATCCTATAAAGTTATTTAGAAACTCTTCGTCAGTGGTAACTCCCAATTGCGCGGTAACAACTTCAACATCTGATAGGATTATGTACAGAAGTGATATCGCAATGGACGCGATCACTGTCCAATGTCTTATTTGAGTTCCATAGGCAATAGAAGAATTATCTTTAGATATTTGAAACGTCATAGTTGTCAGAAAAATAGTAATCAGTCTATATTTAAATTTGTTGTACATTCTTAGGGCTCTTGAAGATGGATACTCTCATGTTTCTTATGGGTAGTCATGGAGATCAAGGTAATCATTAGAGCTTGTTAACCGGCAAACGCACTGTGTTACTATTTTCTCGTTGCATAAAATCTGGTTGCTTCATGGGGTTTAGGTTTATCCCAGAATGATCGATAGTAGGGTACCCAAAATTTCCCAAAATATATCCATAGTTATCACGGTGATGACTGTGAAGTTTTGAGTAGCTCGGATGGTATATGGTATATTGATATCGTAAGAATTAAGAGGCCATATCACAAACGCTAACCCCATGATTATTTCTTGTTTCGTGCTTCTTCCTAACATATTAAATCATACTGTTGATTCATATAGTATACTATTAGGGAAAATAATTATATAACTCGAATACACAGTAGGTATATAATTTCTCACAGATACTGCAGTCCCTCGAAACGACAGAATGGAGAAGCCTAAGATCTGGGAAGGCATTCAAAGATACATCTTATATAAACGTTAATGCATTAATAATATCAGAATGACCTATCCTAAAGGCACAGCAAGACCAAGTAATGTAACTGGCGCAAGCGACACGGCTAGCACTACAGATACGAGCGATCAAGCAGCAGAAGCAGAGGCAGAAGTAGAGGCATCCGAAGCAGCATCTGAAGCGGCATCAGAAACAACTACAACGACAACAACAACAACCACTGTGGATCCGAATATTCAACAAAAAATAGAATCGATAAAGAATGTCGCAAGTACAATAAGGGATATATCTGCAAGCATAAGAGATACCGTACGAGCTTTACGAGAGAGCGGAGCGATTGACGAGTTGATTGCAGCAGTCCATGAAGCGACTATTACAATGAGGGATACCACAATGGAGATAAGCAAAATATCTAGAGATCTCAAGGAAAGGGGAATGATCAAGGATACTGCCAAGACGTTAGACGAAACCGTTGCAGCAGCAAATGAAGCAGCCGAATCGTTCCGACAGACGGTGGAAGATATTAAAGAAGCAGCTCCTCAGACGGCTGAAGTCATAAAGAAAGCCAGAGAACGTACAAAAACTAAAAAGGCCAATAGATAAAATCAGTGAAGCTAGATCCGCAATAGCAAAATTCTAGCGAAGAAATTTTTTTTATTGATCTTTAGAGCCGTGTTAATGACATACATGTAACCCTGGTGGGTTCATGTGCGTGAACTGTACCAACATTGTATTCATAGAGAGAATCAAATGTTGATTATTCTCTTGAAATGGATGCTGGCTCCTAAAATCTTATTGAATTCCTACTTTTCGATGAAGGTGCATTTAGCGTCAGAGCCTTCATGCTTTGCGTTCACCTCCACTCATCACAAGATTTTTTACCTTAACTCCCGTCTAATCTTATCAGTAGACAAATCACATGAATAAGAAGATGGATATACCAGAGAAGGAAAGGGCGGTAGTACTTCAAGGTGGGGGATCTCTTGGTGCCTACGAGGCTGGAGCGTACAGGGCGCTCTACGAGTCTCTCTCTAAAAAAGATCTTAAGGAAGGAAGGATAGGAAGATCTACATTTGATATAGTTGCAGGTACTTCAATCGGGGCAATCAACGCTGCTGTTCTAGTAAGTTACGTTGTGGAGAATCAGACTTACGAGGGGTCAGCGGAGAGGCTTGTTGATTTCTGGAACTACCTCTCCAAAGATTCAATGGTGGAAACTAACCCCTTTTTTAAACCTTGGTGGGATTATTGGCATGCAATTAATAGAGAGATTGCGACAGGCGAAGCAGCAAGGAGGTACTTTTCAGCTAAAGAGTTTGCGATATTTGGAGTACCGAATGTCTTTTATCCCCAAAGACCTACACATGACAGTAAATTTTACGATTCTGAAAATACTTGGTATCGTTATAGTAACGAACCTCTAAGGCGGAGTCTAGAGCGTTTTGCAAAATTTCCAATAGCTACTACCAAAGAAGACGATCAGCCGAGACTCTTACTTGTCGCAGTCGACGTCGCAGATGGTGTCCCAGTTACTTTCGATAGCTATCCAAAGGAGGATGGGTCACGAAAAACAGAATACGGGAGATTCATCAGTCACAAAGATAAGGAAATCGGATTTGAGCATGTGGTCCATTATGACGAGGGGATCACATCAGATCAGGTTATGGCAAGCGGATCATATCCAGTCAATTTTGATTTTTCTGAAATAGAAGTTGAAAGCTATTACTCTGAACCAACTAGTAGTAGACAGATTGACTTGAAGACGCCTAGTATTATGAATGACAGTGGTTACAAGAAAGGCATGCGCTATTTTTGGGATGGAGGACTTATGACAAACACTCCGCTACTACAACTTATTTTGATGCATAGGCATTATTGGTGGAAAGTAAGAGGATTAAAAGATACTGTTCCTCGATTAGGTATCTGCGTAATTAATTTACATCCTAAAAAACAAACAGAGATTCCTTCTGATAGGGACGGCGTTATCAACAGAAATAGTGACATAACTTTTTCAGATAGGACACATCAAGAGGAGACCATGCTCTTGTTAATATCTGATTATGTCGATCTGGTGAGGCAGCTAATAAAGGCTGCAGAGGAAAGAGGAGTGGACAAGAACTTTATCAGCGATCTCTTGAATCGGAAAACACATTTCCATGGTGAGTTCATGAAACCAAGACGATTCCAAGACATACTTGAAGGAAGGTTTCAGATTGATGAAATAATACGCGTAAACAGGGAAAATGATGTTGACACTATTTCTAACAAGACATTTGATTTTTCTTCCGAAACAATAAGGCTGTTGCTTGAACGAGGATATAATGATGCTCTAGATGGGTTTGAGGAGTATATCCGAAATCAACCTAGCAAAGTTGGTGAAAATAAGTAAGTAGTACTCTAATATTAATGCCTTTGAGACCTCTGAGATCCAAATTTGATTACGGATTTGATATGTAGTCTATAGTACAAGATGGGAACTGACTAAAAATTCCCCAAATTAACCCTGTAGCAAATTCGGCTGTGAAAGCTAGCCAGTTAATCATCAAGGATGATACCAAACTTGACGAAGAGAGATACTTGGTTACTAGAGGTATTCCTTAAAAATCGAAAATCCCTTGTTTAGGGGGGGTAAGCATTACCAATCAAGTGAACCTGTAAGACAAAAAGGATTCACCATCCGCTGAAGCACTGACAAAATATACTCAAAGATTGATCTGTAGTCATAGGGTCTGTATCCAATCCAATTTCGAACTTGTTGATGTCTCGAACTAAACTGAAAAAATATTTCTTGAAGAATTATTCAATGAGCTCTTTCACTCTTACTTGATTCCTCCCTAGGGCCCATCTCTATCTCTTTTGAAAGGGACCAACTTAGTAATATTCTCAAAACTACTATCAATGCGAACACTGCAGTTTCTTCCAATGTCGGATCTAAAATGGTCTGCAGTAGATCAGCAGCGATCAAGAAATCTAGTGCGATGAGAAGACCCCTTAACATTCTGGCGACTATTTCATGGACATATATCTGTCGCTGCTCTTTTCGTATTTTAGAGAGAAACAATCTGAACAAATTACCTAATGTAATAATTACTATCGCGGCTACAAGAATTCCAACAATTATTTCTATGATGAGGATTATGTATTCAACGATCAGATGATAGATTTCAGGGCTTCCCACCAAGCTCTAAATCTTCTTTATAATCTACATACATATATTTGTGTTAAATTCGGTCCTTGATATCAGAAATAGAAGAATACCTCACTAGATTTTACATCTATGCTTAATTCGATTAAGTTGCTAGCCTCATTAGCTAGGATGGGATGTCTGCAGATTCGGTCTTCTTGTTCGAGTCTGTGGCTGATTTAGAATTAAGGCACAAACCATAAGTAATCCGATGACGTTATCTTGATGCACAGGTGAGTATATGTGTATGTCTTGGATTGATATGTACAACCAGTATGTGAAAAGTTACGAAAACATGAATGAGTTCTACAATGATTATGTCAGCAAGATGAAAAAGCTTAATGAGTTATTCGAAGAAGCGTCACGAAACATTAGCAGAATGAATGACCTGTATCGAGATTTGGTTAAAGTTAATGAAAACATGTACAATCTATACACACAGTACATCAATCATTTCCAGAAACTGAATCAGCAATGGATTGAGTCCTTATGGGTTCCTTTTTTAGCAAAAGTACAAATGCAAGAGAAGGAAGAGGTAAAGGCTACCACGGAAGAGAAAAAAGAATAAGATTTACGAGAGAAGGACAAAAACTGGAACGAGATTCAAGGAAAACAAGAAAAGCTAAACAACAAAGGAGAAACACCGGGATGCAAACCGAGGAAAATAAGACTTGAGACTAGTAGCCATGAAAGACAACCTTAGTAAGGTTAAGATAATTATTTGGAAATCGGATTAAGGTGCCATAGGTTCACTCAAGTATTGCATTTACAGAGAATTTGCATACTCAATACACCTGTAAACCAGATTTTTCACTTGTCTTAAATATCCGTCAATCAACGTAGGCACAATGATTGTCTATTTTCTAAAATCTTCAGGTGCAGGCTGAGGACCCAGAAGGTACATGATAAAAATTGGGAGCTTCGAGTTATGGTTTGATGCGGGAATTAGATAGTAACACATGCTGCTGATGGTAGATAATTGGATGTAACCCAGATGTATTATATATATAGCATAGCAGCCAAGTAGCATACACCAGCATCTTTAATCTGAAAAAGGATTACATACTTTATCCACCTAATTAACCTCTAATTGCCCCCAATGTTAACCCCCTAACCATATTTTTCTGAAAACTTAGCATTAAGACAAGCACAGGGATTATAGCAATCGTTATTCCCGCGCTTAGATATCCCCAATCTATCCTATATAATGAAATAAATTGGTACAATGCAACCTGAAATACGGTCGAATCAGGATGATTTGCCAGTACCACAGCTAAAATGAATTCGTTCCACGCAAATCTAAATGAGAGCACGGCTGCGATAGCAAATCCAGGCATCGATAGTGGAATAGTAATTCTACGCAATACACCTAACCTTGAGCATCCGTCTAGGAGAGCGCTCTCCTCAAGATCATTGGGTATAGTTTCAAAATAGCTTTTTAGCAGCAGTATATTCAGAGGAATAATGAGTATCTGAAAGGTTAACATCAATGCGAATAAGGAATTTAACAATCCTAAATCTGCCAGCATTATATAAAGAGGTACTATGTTAATAACAACAGGAATCATAAAAAGCCCTAGAATAATGCTAATGATCATATTTTTGCCCTTGAATTCAAATCGTGCAAACGCATAACCTCCTAATGCACTGACTGTTACGCTTAAGAGCGTACTTCCTATGCTTACGATAAAGCTATTTGACAAACTTTGAACAAGGGCGGGATCAGTCAGAACGAAAATAAAATTCTCTAGGGTTGGGTCTTCTGGGACTAACTTGGGGGGAAAACTCATTGCTTCTTGATTCTGCTTCAAGGACGTTGAAAATATCCAAACTATTGGAGAAAAGGTAATAAAAAGAAAAATGGCTATTAGGCCATAAAGTATCAATCTCTCCCCAAGACCTGAACCGGTTCTTTGGTGGTTAGTTTTGTCCGCTGACTTGAAAATGCGAGTAAACTTGTGGTTCTCGTTTTTGCTTCCGTCTTGTTTCATTTCTGTGATTCTCAGTATTATCTCCTTAGAAACTTTACATAAATGACAGCTACCGCTAAATTGATTAAGATCAAGATTATCCCTGCGGCAGCGCCCTTAGATAGCAATCCAAATTCAAATGCCTGTCTGTACATATATAGTGATGCGGTGGTACTTGAAAATAGAGGTCCTCCTCCAGTCATTATCAATTGTATGTCAAAGAGGTTTACTGACCACATAGTGATTAGAATAAGATTAATTGTCATAAACGGCATCAACAATGGTAGTGTGATATGAAAAAGAGAGCGCATTTTAGATGCTCCATCTATTCGAGCTGCCTCATATAAGGAAGGATTTATAGATAGTAGTCCAGCAGTTAAAAACAACAAAGTAAATGGCGTACCATACCACATATTTGCGATCACTAACGACCATATTACTATATTGGGATCAGATAGCCATCCAACTGATTCCACACCCAATTGGTTTAGAATATAATTCAGAATACCGAAATTATCGTCAAGAATGAATTTGAAAGAGAATGCAGCTATTACGGCAGATATTGTCCATGGTATAATTAGGATAGCTCTATACACACCTGAACCGCGAATCTGTTGATTCAAGACAAGCGCCATCAGTAACCCTACACCAAATTGCAAAGCCACAGACCCTCCAACAAACATTAAAGTTACTTTCAATGATGTATAGAAATTTGGATCGTCAAAAAGGGTAACAAAGTTTTCAAGCCCTACGTATTCCCATTCCTTGAGAAGTGTAACAAGACTTACATCATGTAGCGCGATATAAATATTCCATGATAATGGAAAAATAAGGAATACAAGAAGTATCGCAAACGATGGCGCGAGAAAAAGGTATGGCTGTAACTTGGAGATTTGAGCCATATTGGACACTCGAAGAGATATAGGTTTTGTTCGCGCTACTACATTATCAGTACCCTTTTCTTGGGATAGTCAAGATCTAGTGATGTTATATAGCCAGCTTGAAAGGGTTTACCTATTACCAGCCGAGGACTTCTGCTGTTTTGATAGCGCTTTCCTGTAATGCCTGACCCGGATCCTTTCCGCCAAAGTAAACTCCATCTATTGCTTCGCGTATGTTGTCAGATATCTGTGGATATTCTGGTATGTTGGGTCTGCTATGGCCTACTGGGATCATGGAAATCATATCTGAGTAGTATGGTATTGTAGCATTAAGGCTTTGCGAATAGGATCCTTCGGCAATGGGCTTCTGAGTAGGCAAGTAACCTTCTTTCTCGAGCATAGTAGTAAGAATTTCCGGATCCACCAATAGTGTGAGCAACTCCCAAGAGAGATCCTTATTCTGGGACGTTTGAGGAATACTTAAAACCCATCCTCCCATCATTGTGGCTGATTTGTTTCCTTCATTTGGAACTGGAAACATTGGTATCATACCAACACTTTGGTTGAGACCAGCCCATTGCTCACGAGGGAAAGTGCCAAGTAACCACGAACCTTCCAACATCATAGCAAATTTCTTATCGGCAAACTCCTGGCCCCAAAAATGATTGACCTGTGGTTTGATTCCTGCGTCTACCTGTCTTTTTATAAACTCCAATGATTGTGCCCCCTCAGTACTGTTGTAGGCTGGGAACCAGTAGGTGCCCTTAGTAGGGTGTCCACTTCTTTGCTCAAGTATATCTCCTCCTAACATCCACAGGTAGGGATACAACATATCTGGGGAGTGACTTGCGCCAACTAAATGCGCACCTTGAATTCCCTGTTGACCTAGGGCATCATTAAGTTTCTGGGCAGCTGATAGATATCCATTCCATGTTTCAAGAGTGCTTGGATCCACACCAGCATCCCTCAAAAGGTCTTTCCAATACCACAAAGCTCGCACATCAGTCCATGCCCATATTCCATAGATCTTGTCCTCATACTTACCTCCTTCCCAGTTGACAGGGTACCAATCACCCTCTCTTCCCCAAGAAGTCGCATTTTGTGTCAGATCGGTCAAAAAACCTCCTTCAGCAAATTCCCCTAACCATATTTGGTCTACAGAAATTAGGTCAATTGGTGTTCTTCCAGCCATCGAGGTGAGTATTTGGGTGCGTGTTGCATCGTAAGGAAGCACCCTATAATCTATCTTGATATCCATGTCGGGATGATTTTCATTGAGTTTCTTTGAGGCATTATCAAATAAAACGTCCCACCTCTCCTTTGGCTCAGCCACTATAGCCGTAAGAGTGACCTGTTCCTTCTGAGCAGCCAAGGAATTAACTAACCCTGTAAAAATTACGCTAATTAAGAAGGCCGAACTAAGTATAAATACCATTTTCTTATTTATGTATAAAATATTCACTATAAACAGAAAAGACCTGGCATCTTTTTAAATGTTGTTATCAAATGAAGATTGGTGACAGATGATAATTCGTCCTGTATAAAAACACACTACTGACTTATTTGTTCTAAGCTTCGCAAATTCAAAGATTTTTACGTGATTTCTTAAATGAATAGGACTTTGCTATTATTGAATATGAAAATATGTTTCCCCAGTGAGCTGTAGCACTTAAACACATAGATTGGCATGGACGCGCTGCCATTTTACTCACAATAGATTGAAGAGCTCAAAGCCATGTTAGTGGGCCCATACATACAATCCTCTATACCTACGAAAAGCTCCTTTGATTAAGGGTCTGGAATTTCAATTGGTCTCCAATTATCAAATACTAATAAGTGTGATACAATCTGTACCGTCCTGGAAAGGGCGAATACGTACATCCATGTCCACACGCGTAAGAATTGAAAATTTAACCAAGAATTACGGAAGGGTTAGTGCTCTTGATAACTTTTCGTTAGAAGTTGATCCGGGTGAATTTATGGTTCTACTTGGGCCTTCTGGGTGTGGAAAGACCACTGCAGTTAGATGTATAGCTGGCCTTAGCGATCCAAGCAGCGGAGTCATTTACATAGGAGATCAGTTAGTCAACGGTTTACCTCCACGAGACAGAGACATTGCTATGGTGTTTCAAAACTATGCCCTCTATCCTCACATGTCTGTATATGATAACATCGCATTTCCCTTGAAGATGAGAAAAGAATCTAAAGGAAATATACGGGACAAAGTAGAAAGGATTTCCAAACTATTAGAAATCTCACAATTGATCGACCGTAAGCCGAAGGAGCTTAGTGGAGGACAGATGCAGAGGGTTGCATTGGGAAGAGCATTAGTTCGGGAACCCAAGGTTTTCCTAATGGACGAACCTCTCAGTAACCTTGATGCAAAGATGCGTGCATACATGAGAACAGAAATAAAAAAATTACAGAAGAAAATAGGGATCACTACTATTTACATCACACACGATCAGATCGAGGCAATGAGTATGGCAGATAGAATTGCCATCATGGATCGTGGGTTAATTCAGCAAGTAGGCACACCCCAAGAGGTGTACTCCAAACCGTCAAATACTTTTGTGGCAGGATTTATCGGAAGCCCCCCAATGAATTTTTTGGAATGTGAAATCAGTCATAGCAATTCTCATTTGCATATAGAGATTTCAGGCAGTTTGGTTAAATCAGAATCAGATGCCTTAAGAAAGGTTTTCGATCGATTGTACAGAAAAGAAGAGTTACCTGCGAAAGTGACTATTGGGATCAGACCACGTGATATCATTATCGGAGGCGATCGGCTACATTCAGATCTAATCATGGAGTGTGTCTTGTCTTTTATCGAAATGTTAGGTGATGATACAGTTTTGGAAGTGAATATAGGTAAGAATAGTATGAAGGTTCTTACCAGCAGTATGCCCCCTGCTATACAGCAAGATACACCAGTTGACCAACACGTGTTAATAGGAATATCACACGAGAAACTACATTTCTTTAACTCTCCAACTGGTAGTAGAAGGGAGCACGTAACTGATGATATCCCATAAAATGACCTTTACTACGGTTAATATCAAATCATATGTCTTGATTGTTAATTCCATATAATATCTCGTCCGAATCCATCAACAACTTTCGTCTCGCAGGGACCAAAACGCAAAGATTCACAATCTATTTTTTAATTATAATTGTAGTTTGATCTTTAACAATAGCCAAGTGGATAATTAACATGGACGCTATTTGGAGTTAGTATATAAATAGATAGGATAATAGAAAATGTGGCCTATTAGCTTTGGAAGAGCAAAATCAATCTCATCCTCGCAATAGCGTAGTAAAAATAATTGATACCGAACAGAATATGATTGAAGGTAACCTAAATCTTCCCAACTTTGGTACCTCTATAAAAGGTATTGTTATTTTTGCTCATGGAAGTGGAAGCAGTAGACACAGTCCAAGAAGCAAATATGTTGCAAAAGTGCTGAATAATGTTAGTATCGCCACACTCGTAGTTGATCTACTTACTCCCGAGGAAGAAACTGTGGATAACCTTACGAGGGAACATAGATTCAATATTACATTACTCGCTCAGAGACTCATTTCCTGTACTGATTGGATTTTACAAAATCCGGAATTGAAAAATTTAAGAATTGGATATTTTGGTGCAAGCACAGGAGCTGCAGCTGCATTAGTCGCGGCTGCAGCTCGTCCAAATGTAATCAGTGCAATTGTATCACGTGGCGGTAGACCTGATTTAGCAGGTAAAAAGGTTTTAGATCAAATTGAAGCACCTACATTGTTAATAGTAGGAGAAAATGATAAAACAGTAATTGAACTTAATCAATATGCGCTAAAGATGCTAGCAAGGATCGAAAAAAAGAAGAAACTTATCTTAATCCCTAACGCGACACATTTATTCGAAGAGGAGGGTGCACTGGAAGAAGTTGCTAGACGTGCCGGTGGCTGGTTCGAATGTTTCTTTCTAGAAAAATGAGATTGCTGGGGCTATTCTGATTAATACTTTTCAATCTGAACAGAATCAAATAAGCAGAAGTTGATTCTACTTTACGGTTAGGCTTGGATTAAAAATTGATGAAGCTAACATAGCTTCTGTGAATTGTTGTCCCCAGTATTTCTAAAATCTGCATTTTAACTGATTAGTAGGCGAGGAGTGAATTAATTCGAAATTTCACAACCATTTGTTGAACACTTTACTCTTTGAGCACAGTCGTCCGACCAATCAGACATATTTCGATATTTAGGTCGGTAGATTACCAGATGTCTACTAATTACCTTAGAAGTGGTTAAGTCAATTCACTGACGAAGCCGTATGTGTTTGGATAACAGCTTTTATGTGAAGCCGTATCAAAGTGGAAATACATGACGCAACTCCACAATAAATAAAGTTATTATTTAATGCTTTATGCTCTTCTTAGGAAATTCATCTAACGTCCTTGAATTACACCTTAAACAAGCTATCTCCTCTGCTTCCGCAAGAATGGATACATAGTAACATTTGGAGCATTGAAGACGCTTTAGAGTGCCACGTAGCTCAAACGAATCGACGTCCTTCTTTTTTATGACGTGCTGGTGAAGGAGATTACCAACCACAATATCAACTAATTGAGAAATCTGATCCAAATCGTCGTTTCTGTATCTTAGATACGTTTTGATTAATTCTGGTGGAAGAACTCTCTGTTCAAATTCTTGTCTTCCTTTATTTGACTGCCTAAAGAGATGATCTCGCAAATACCAATCTAACTCTCTAATTCTTACGTCTGTCATCCCAAATCCAAATAATGATAGAATAGACAGGTGTAAAATACTTATGTTATCTTGGTGGACTCATGCTGAAAAACTTGGCTTAAGTTTCGGAGCACCATCATTATTCATTAGTACCGATCGATCGAATAGATTGTCGTTAACAATTGCCATTGTTAGAAAATTAATTATGCAAATTCACTAATTGCTCTCTAGTTAGTCTGACGGGTAACACTGTTCCAGGTCGTGCCTTATACCCAGGAACTCCTACTCCCATGGCTATCATGGTACTCTTATTGGCCGCGTGTGGAGCAAAAAATTCAGTTACTGCATCATCGAAGAACGTTGTTCCAGAGGCGCCTATAGAATGTGCATAGCTTGACAGATATATTTTCCCTGCAATGATCCCTGCTTCAAGCTGTGCAACTCGGTATCCTCTGTTACCAAGATCATCGAGCACCTTATGCAGATCTGCCATCAAGAACATCACTGCGCTTGCGTCGCTAAAAAGAGACTGGCCTAGACAAAGATAGCCTGAGATCTGTCTAGATGCATTTCTCTTTAACAAATCGAACGCTTTGAGATTGCGATTAAAGAAATATGCCCCAGGTTCTAGACCAACCACATTATTAGCTATGAAATAAGTATCGATTACTGATGACATAACTCCTTCATTTGTGAAAACATCCATTGGCACTCCCCGTGTGGAGCTGTCAAGTATGGAGTAAAGTGTGGAAAGTGGAATGGAAGAATGGGTATCGAACCTTCGAGTAGAGCCTCGTCTCAGGATGACTTCACCGATAGTCATTGTTGATGGTGTACCCGTATCCTTTGACATATCTTTTCGATCCAAAATAGGTTCAGCGTTATTTTCTATGCCCAAGTTTTGGTTTCCTTGTTCTAATTGTTGTTTGGAAATTGAGCTCCTATCGTGTTTAGTTTTCGCTTGCTGGTAGTCTAGAATAATATTTTTTTGACTGTCAATCCAACTTTCGACCTGCTCTCTATCTAAGAGTTTTGAATTTTGATTCATGTTCCAAATATCAGGGTAATCTATTTCTCCTCTTTGCGACAGAGGCACAATCTTCGGAATGGGTAACTCAGCAATCTCTTTTTGTTTATTGTTATTACCTTTGGAGTCAGATCTTGGACAGGAGCCTATACCAATCGCCGCAATTACTATTGAAGCTTCTTTTAGAGTCTCCAAGCACAATAGCCTATCAACTATATCGTCCACATATCCCATAATCAATTTGGTGGGTAGCTTCATTGATGCGGTAGTTGCCAAGAGATTAGCAACAATCACACCGCAATCCCAGAACCAATGACGATAAGATCTTGCCTGATATTTCCACGCATTTCTCCATGCAAAAGAAGAGAATATTATGGAAAGAGGTGACGTTATGATTGTGTCATATTCTCTTTCTGCTAGTGCTGTGGAAGCCAAAGCATGTCTGTAATCTCCGCTTCTTAGCTGAGTTAGACTGAAATCAGCTGGACCAAAATGATATACCCCAGCTTTTAGATCCGGAGTTATGTCGCCACAAACGACGTATAATTCTATGGGATAAAGGGCTCCCGTCGCAGAGGCAGCACGCATGAAATAAGTACCGTAACTATATCTCAGCACTCTGGTTATCCCGGCAGCAAAGAATAGTATCTCTGATACATCCATGACGGATACAGATTTCTCGCTTTGTGTGGGACTAGAATTTGCAGATTGCTTGACATCTACGATTGATGTGATCGATTCTAAATTTGGACTAGGGAAATTATTCGTAAGAGGATATCGTGGCTGCTCGAGATACGTTTTAAAAGGCATTGGACGGTTATCGTAGTCCAAATAATG
>JBOGPP010000031.1:0-18436 GCA_050748485.1 Nitrososphaeraceae archaeon
CACATTGTCGTCTAAATACTGAATGAATCTTACACCATCGATATATGCTCCTGTGTTATTGTCCTGCTGTGCCGTACTGGCAAGGGCAGCAGGGGCTAAAGGATCAAGAAATAAAAGGACAAGAGTAGAAAGACTTAGAACTAAAATTGGAATTAGAATTGGTATGAAGGAGCTCCCTTTTATTGCATGTAACCCTATTTCATTTGGTAGCAAGAGACTAGGTTCCATTCTTGATTCAAGTTAAAGTAATTATACCATAAAATAGGTAACGGTAGGGAGGGGTTCTAAAACGAAAACGAAAATTTCGACAGGCGTCGTCGATTTTCAAAGTAGCTAGAACTTCCGAGAGGATTTACATGATTACTTGATAAATATTTTCTAATGTCTGAGGCTATCATAGTTTGGTCAGTAGCCATTCGACGAGCGTAGCTACCGGGAAATAACTTGGGAGAATCTATTCTATATCTAACCATAGTCTCCTCACCTTCAATGCGTTGTGATTCAACATGGTTGGCGCCATTTGAGCTACTGTTTTCAGACGAATCTGCATTTATAACGTGACTAGAGGATCCGCCTAAATCAAGAAACGATGGATCTTGTTGGTCGATAAATTCGGAGTGAGGTATCTTATCTCCGTAGGCTGGGGGAATTCTACGACGAATAATTTCATCTGGTATCATTACAAATAGCTACGTATTGGCGCGATATTAATTTGTACTGTAAATATCATTTGGCGATGTGGTTAAGATTCATATTACTTTGATGTATGATGTTTGAATGCATTGACTAAATTGTCATATTTTAGTGCATTTTCCATAAAATATAGAAATAATATTGATTTATAGAAAAAGCATTAGGTGTTTCGTATCATAGTTGTAAAATTTCCAAATCTAGGTAAAGAATCATAGGTTAAGAGGAATAACTTTATATATAAGAATAAAACATTTATACTAGATGCGGTATTCTGACAATTTTTCGGGTGAAAAACATTGGTAAAAGACATTACTTTATTCAATGAAAGATGCCCACGATGCGGAAAGGGCCCTATGGTTACGGATAATTCTAGTGGAGAAATGTTTTGCGGAAATTGTGGGTTTGTTATCACCGAAAGAATCGAAGAGATGGGTCCAGAATGGAGAGCCTTTTCAAAGGAAGAGCATGAGGATAGGAGTAGAGCAGGTGTGCCCACTTCGTTGGCAATGCATGATATGGGATTGGCTACCATCATAGGTCCTATTGATAAAGACGCATCTGGTAAGCCACTATCGGCTTCTATGAAAAGCACCATCGAAAGACTCCGTACATGGGATAGCAGAAGCCAAGTGCATGAGCCGGTAGACCGTAATTTCAGGCAAGCATTCAGTGAACTTGATCGCCTTAAAGATAAGCTGGCAGTAGGAGATGCTGTTATAGAAAAGGCCGCCTATGTATATCGAAAGGCTCTGGAACGGGGTCTAGTGAGAGGAAGGTCCATATCAGCGCTGGTTGCAGCTGCCCTGTACGCTGCATGCAGGGATACCGAAACCCCTCGGACATTGAAGGACATTGCTAATGCAAGTAACATCAAAAAGAAGGATGTCGCAAGGTGTTATCGGCTTTTGATAAGGGAGCTTGACTTAAAGATGCCGGTAGTCGACCCCGTTAAATGTGTGGCCAGAATCGCAAGCAAGGCAGGGCTTTCAGAAAAGACAAAGAGAAAGGCACTTGAGATCCTCAAGAGAGCAGAGGAAGGGAAAATATCTGCGGGAAAAGATCCTATGGGATTGGCGGCGGCCGCGTTGTATGTGGCGTGCGTAATGAACGGTGAGAATAAAACACAAAAAGATGTCGCAGAAGCAGCCGGAGTAACGGAAGTTACAATTAGAAATAGGTACAAAGGATTGAAACTGCATCTGAAGCTATAATTCGTTTGATTTCTGCATATATGTAAAACTGGCAGAGCGTCACCTTCGCTTGGAAGGACGCAATAGGGCGTCTGTTTAGCATAGGCTGTGAAAGCGGCTGAAAGATATACTTAAATATACTCCTAAATCCACCTTTTATGTAATACTGATCAGCCAGTTGAGCTAATAAAATACCAAACTATCTTTTTACCATACTGGTATCGAGAAGGAAATAACCATACTATATACCACATTATGGGACAAAAACGAGTCTGCCTGGACTCTCACATAGGATAGCCCACACCTTTCAAAAAGAATTCAACGAGTGTATGCCAGTTCACTGAACTTCAATAGCCGCCTCATTGAAACCCATTCTAAGCAAATAGCCCTTAACATCATCTCTATGGTCACCCTGCAACATTATGAACCCATCTTTCGCGGTGCCACCACAAGCAAATCTGCTCTTCAATTCCTTAATAATACTCTGAACATCACTTTGTTTTGGATCTATACCTTCAATCATAGTCGTTGTCTTGGAGAAACGCCTTTTTTCTAGTCGAACGATGATCCTTGTATCCTCTTTCTCCAATTCGCCACAGGCACAAAGATCGTCGGGAAGGCCACATTTCTTGCATATAACCGCCATCTACTGATAGTTATTTCCCCAATTCTTACTTTTAAGCCTTGCCTGATGAGAGAGGCTCGTCAGGCTCATTCCTGATATTCTAATATTTCATGTCCCTGCTGAGATCTGGCTACATCTACCGTACCGATTCTCACCCCTAATCGTAATCTTTTTAACCGAGTTACCGTCCTTCAAATGTAGCAATGAGCAGCAAGAAAAAGAATGCGCCACTACCAGCTTCAAGTGCAGGGTTACTTCGATTCTTTGAAGATGAGACAAAAGGGGTCAAGATAAAGCCTGAATTGGTACTTGGGATAGCAGGTGGGATAATTGGTGTGTCTATCCTCATTCGCCTAATATTTCCTGTGTGAAGACACTTTTTATGTTTAGTCAGGCAGAAGATAGCGTTTCAAATATACATAAACGATGGGCTCTAACGAAGCTAAATCCATCAACTACTAAAGTCTCTTTTGTAATCACATGTTGCGCCTTTACTGCTCTAGCTATCCTTATCAATGCATATGTAACTGGGGTTGGATACGGTAACCTTCCATCTCTCCTTTACTATGTCGTCGTAGGCAACATCGCCTTATTCGCACTGACATATTTGGACTACATTCTATTGAAGGGTACCTCCTTAAGCAAGCTCTCAAAGGTTTTTCACGTATCTGCGTTCTCGTATCTTATCTGGTTGCTTACCTTGGGCATAGGCATGCTCGCTCCTAATTTGATAAACAATGATGGTCCTGCTACTGCCGCCACTAACTCAAGTTACATATTGGAAGGGTTGCTCTTCGTGGCCGGTTTTAGGGTCTGTATGTTCAAGTCTGTTTTTGGGGCTAGATTTATTCGCGCGATTCTTGTAGGACTGGTCGCCCCATTTACCATTGTTTTTTTCTTTATGCCCCTTCAATTTCTCCCGGAATTGTTTACAAATCCGGTCGCTCTTGGATACGGACTAGTTCTTCTCGGTATGGGGATTTTGTGGGTAATTATGGCAGATCGTGCGGGAAGACCGGAGATTAGGAGCACATTTGAAGTCTTGCAGGCATTTCTGGCTGCATGGACTGAGAAAGATGGAACAAGGTTTGAGCGAATAGCCGAAGAAAAAGCAGATGAAAAGCCAGTCTCTACGTTCATGATGAAGTTTTCCCTTGACAAAAGCAATGGATACTCCCTAGTTGTACCTGAAGTCCATCCTGGTCCCTTCCTGTCAGTGGGGGGCAGTAATCTCCCCTACGTTCTATACAACGCTTTTTCAGGAAGGGCAATGGTCTTGCACGGAGTTTCTGACCACGCATTGAATATTCCTTCCAAGGAAGAGCTAGACAAATACATAAGAGGACTCAAATCAGCTAAAAAGATCTCATCTCATAGCCGCTGTTCGATGCCGGTCAGAATTGAGGATGATTATTGCAGCGCGACGGGTATAAGATTCGATAATGCCTGTATGCTAATTTTGTCCATGTCTCCAAAAGGTATGGAGGACGTACCTTATTCAGTGCTCTCTCAACTTACCCACTACTCAAATAAGGTCGGGTTTGATTCCTTACTTTTGATAGATAGCCACAACGCAATGGGAGTTTCATTGGATGGTCAGCAGACAGAGCAGCTGCTCAGGACCGCTGAGCGTTGTTTGGATAAGCTAGTCTCAGCAGCCGAATATCCGTTTCGCGCAGGTTATGCCAATATTAGAGACATACCTCTTGGAGCGAGTTTCCAAGACGATCTGGGCGAGTCTGGGTTGGCTATGCTTGCGTTGTGTATTGACAACAAGTGGAACTTGTTGGGCTGGGCTGATTCTAATAATATGAAGAATGGTCTGCGTGAGGAACTTTTGAAAAGACTGACGAGTCAAGACCATCACATGGTAGAGATCTGTACTTCAGACACGCATGGTACTTCAGGGAAAAGAACCAGGAATGGATACTTCGCACTTGGAGAGCTTAGCAAGGAAGATGAGATCATAGAAGCATTTCAAGCCTTGTCACTTCGCGCCAAGGAATCGGCCGAGTCTTCATGTCTGGAGCTGTACTCTGCTATATCAAGTGTAAAGGTTATGGGGTCAAAACAGCTAGACGACTATTCATCTGCATTAGATAGATCGATGAAGGTCACGAAAGTATTCTTGTGTGCCCTCGCGGTAACGTTTGTTAGTATGATACTAATGACCTAAATTGTGGTAAGGTATAGATGGATAATTGCGAGTTTCATCGGTAAGACTTGATATCAAACTAATTTACGTTGCATTTATTGTATTGTTAGCGTGATACAAAAAAAGAGTACGATTATGTTTTTTCAAGTAAGGTGGATGGGGAGAGATTCGAACTCTCGACCACCTGTGTGTGAGACAGGTATCATGACCAGGCTAGACCACCCATCCAATTTTCTCGAAAGAGCCAGCCCATGACTATTCTCTTGAAATACTAAACTGTTTATTTCATTATATCAATATATTTCACTCGTCTTCGTCTCCTCTGCTTCTTTTCTATTAATTCGTTCGCTGAAGGCGAGTCGGGAAGGGGGACGCAGGCTACGTGCCCTGATCAAAGCCTTTTATGTATTTTTGTTGATCTTGCGTGAGCTGGTCGATGTATATTCCCATGGAATGGAGCTTTGCTTCGGCTATGACCATGTCCTGTTCCCGTTCAATTTCATAGACCTTAGGTTCAAGGGAATTATGAGTCTGTGCGATGCGGATTACGGAGAGAAGTTGATTTGCAAAGCTCATATCCATAACTTCGGAGGGATGTCCCTCCGCAGCGGCTAGATTCACCAGTCTGCCTTCTGCTATGAGGTAAGCGGCCTTATTATTTGACAATTGATACTGGTAAACATGATCATTTATCTTATTCTTCGCTACTGCATTTTTTTCCAATGCGTCAACTGAGATTTCAACATTAAAATGCCCTGCATTCGCCAATAAGGCTCCGTTCTTCAACTTGAGAATAGTGTCGTAATCAATCACATCTTTACAGCCTGTTGTCGTTATGAAAAGATCTCCTGAGGGGGCAGCCTCAGAAACCTTTGCAACTGAAAAGCCGTCTAACTTTGCTTTCAGAGCTGATATAGGATCCACTTCAGTAACGGTTACATTTGCACCCAAACCTGCCGCCTTGCGAGCAATCCCTTTGCCTACATGCCCGTATCCACAGACGACAACATTTTTTCCTGATATCAAGATATTAGTGGCGCGAATTATCCCATCTAACGCAGATTGGCCAGTCCCATAAAAATTATCAAAGTCATGTTTTGTCTCTGCGTCGTTTACTGCAATGATAGGGTATTTGAGAATCCCACCTTTCTCCATAGATCTTAGCCTTACAACCCCTGTTGTGGTTTCCTCTGTTCCTCCATACACAGACTTGAACTTTTGAATCTCTCTGTGCATTTCTAAGGTAAGATCCGCTCCGTCATCGATGGTTATGTTTGGGTCAATCTTCATCGCCATGTGGATGTCGTCATAGTATTCTTGCGTCGATACCCCCCTGCTGGCATAAATTGATATCTTGTCATCTTCGGCTAGGGATGCGGCCACGTCATCCTGAGTACTGAGAGGATTACATCCGCACCAGGAAAGTTCTGCCCCCAATGCCTTAAGAGATTGAACCAATACTGCTGTCTCCTTAGTGACATGAAGACAACCAGCAACGCGTACACCTTCTAACGGCTTGCTTTTTTCATATTGCCTAGTCAAAGATTGCAAGACAGGCATATGGGACAACGCCCATTGAATTTTTCTCCTTCCCTCATCTGCTAAGGAGACATCAAGAACACGATAACTCATATTGCTTGCCGATACACAGGCCATATATTATTTTAACTTGAAGAGGCAGCCGGTATCATGTGCATCGTACGGTTCTAAAATTAGATTATCTAATTCTATTTTCATGCTAACATTGAATACAGTGAACGGAACTGAAAAATCGGAAGTAAAAAGGGAGACAGGAAGGAACTAAGAAACAGAGAAGGAGCGAAAAAAAGAAAGTGTAATTAGTAGAGATGATTCAAGGAGCGGCGAAGAGTCTAATTAGTAGAGATGATTCAAGGAAATCCTAGAAATAGGGCGAGTTAGCGGCCGCATGGTTCAAAAGTGCTTAGTCAAAAAAACTACTCAATTCTCCCTTGCCTCCAGTTAGAAGCAAAAGGTATATGATGATCGGACCGATTTTAGGTAAAGTGTGCGGAAGTTTCAGATAGGTGTAATCGGATATAACGATGATCGCTGCACACAGGTAGCCAAAAAAATGGCATATGATGTTGGTAAAGAAATCGCGCTCTCCGGCTCCGTCCTTGTATGTGGTGGTCTTGGAGGAGTAATGGAGGCCGCATGCAAAGGTGCAAAGGAACTGAATGGTATTACGGTGGGTATTATTCCGCAGGATAACTTTAGTTTTGCGAATGAATTTTGTGATATTGTGATTTGCAGTGGTATCGGATTTGCGAGAGATTTTATAGTGGCCACGTCATGTGACGGAATAATTGCCGTCGGTGGTGGAATCGGGACACTAATCGAGATGTCTGTGGGCTACATGATCAAGAAGAAAATAGTTGTCATCTCAACTAGTGGCGGAGTCTCTGATGTTTATGCGGGCAAGTATCTAGATGAAAGGAGGAGAGTATTAATCGATTCAGCACCAGACGCTAAAACAGCAGTACAAGCCATACTAAATGAAAGGAAAAGCACCCCGAACGAAATCTGAATGCCGTCTGTCTCCTCTCAGAGCAGACGCAAGTTATTGAAGCCGCCGCCGTTGTATTTATTCTAGCTACGGCTGTCGATTATGATATTTCCCTAACCTGCCAATTTGAGGAGATATGGGTCAGGAGCATAAAACTTTCCATATTTTTCGGACATTTCATTTAACTTTTCAACAATCCTTTTCATGCCCACCTCTATAGCAGTCGCCAGCAGATCTTTTTTAAGTCCCATCCCAAGACGAAGAGCCTTTTCTAAGTCTGATTGTGAGCAGACCTCATTGGAAAGGAGCCATCCTGCATTGTTCGAGGCCACAGCTAACATCACGATAGGGTCAAAGGCTGAGGCGTCCGCTTGAACAAGGTCTTTTCGCTCATATTTATCTGACGAATATGAATAGAAACCTTCCCCAGTTTTTTGTCCAAGCTTTTTTTCTTGAAACAACTTTTCGATTAATGGATGAGGATTGATGACCTTGTCATCCCTGAGATGCATCTCATGACTTGCTTTATTAACAACATCCAAACCGGTATAGTCGGCGAGTTCAAATATGCCCATCGGAAAGCCTAATTTGAATTTCAGCGCGGCGTCTATCTCCTCATAAGTGACACCATCCCTTTCTTTACAAAAAACCGCTTCATGAACTAGGGGTATGAAAATCCTGTTTACGATGAACCCCGCAACATCCTTCTGTACAAGTACTGGAGTCTTTCCCAAAGCTTCTACAAAGGTCATTAAGCTATCTACTGTACCTTGATCAGTTTTGTGGCCTCGAATCACTTCTACTAGCTTCATTAATTGAGGAGGATTGAAAAAGTGTAATCCTATGAATGAGCCCGGGCGATCTGTTAGGTCAGCCATCTCGCTTATTGGCAGAGTGCTTGTGTTTGATGCGAAGATAGTTTTAGGATCAGCGTAAGAGCTTACTTCCTTGTAGACTGTCCTTTTAAGCGAAAGGTCTTCAGGTACTGCTTCAATAACAAGGTCTGCACCCTTCAAACCCTCCTTCAAATCCACCACCGGTTCTAATCTAGAAAGAGTCTGCTCAAAAGATTCCCTGGTCAGCTTGTTTTTTTCCACCATCTTATTGAGTGACCATTTGATCTTATCCATGGCACTATCTAGAAACCTCTGCTCAACATCCCTCAAGAGGACCTTAAATCCAGCCATAGCGGCAATTTGTGCTATTCCGTGCCCCATAGTCCCGGATCCTAGTACCGTAACACTTGCCATTTTGTCCATTTTACGACCACACTCTATCATTCAAAGGGGGCTTTTAGTCTTGCCTTGGATTGAAAGCAATTTAAGCGAATGATTCCTTAATTCCATCTGTATCAGTATTTGGATCTGTTCAGATTTACTGCCGATGTGTCCTCCCTTTCAGAGCGTATGACTAAGAATTCATCGGAAGAGGTAGTCGATAGACTTGATTTTGTCAGAAACCGCTTGGTTGATCTCTACAAACGTAATTTGGTGAAAATAAATCACTCTGTTATGGAGCTAATTTGTGCGAAACACCTGATAGAGTTTGGTTATTCTGTCGATGTTGAGAGAAGGCTAACCGATATTCTGATCTGCGATGTCTTTGCGAGCAAAGGTGATGGAGAAGCAATTGTTGAAATAGAAACTGGCTTCATACCTCCCGAGCATGCTTTGGATCCTACGGCGTACTATGTTGCAAGAATTGCCAGCAAGATTTCTCGATATAGCAAGTATGCGAATAAGTTTGTTCTTGCCACGACCCCAGTAAGCGTATTGCCAATACCCGACCTTTTTCGCTTCCCGGTACGCGCAAGGAGAGCCGATGAGCTTCAGAAATTAAAGCTCGTCTGCGACAAATATTACAAGGATCCCCCTATAGAAGTCGATGACATTCTTAATGGTAGGTTGCACATGATCTATATCATTGACATCGATGATGGAAAAATCCAGGAAATGGACGTAGAGACCTATTTCGAACAGCTGCAGATTGCTTCTGAACTTTCGACTAGAATTATAGAGAGATTCTGAGTCATCATAGTTTTTCTAATATAAGACTAGTAGTCGTCCCTGTCGAAGTGTGTCCTACTGGGGAACAGTCATAATAAATCTTCAATTACTCATCTCAAGGCATCTAAATTCTTCTTTAAATTAAAGCAATAAGATTCTGAACAAGCAATTTCTGAATGCATAGTTATACTAGTCTTCGTCCTACCGCTTAATAGATATGTAAAGGGAAATCTTGCGATGTCTGACAAGAAAGAATTGCTAACGATAGCAGTCATAGCTGCAGCATTGATGATGGTATTAGGTACTTCGATACCATCAAACGTCTTAGCAAGCACTAGTATTGAAGCCGCAGAACCAAGTGACGCGAGTGGAAATGATGACACTAGTAATAGTGGCGGTGGCGGTAGTGACGAGAACACAGATGACAGCAGTGGTGATGAGAGCAGCAATGACAATAGTGATAGTGGTAGTAACGATGACAGTGGAAATGATGAAAATAGTGATAATAGTAGTGACGATAGTTCCGACTCCAGCAGCGGCGGCGTCCCTGAAGAGTATATGGGCGAATATTCAACCTGCGTTACGGATCTATCCACAGATGACAGCATGTTGAGCCAAGATGATGTAGTTGATTGTTATGGGCAAGTTTTTGGTCCTAATCCGACTCATGAGCTAGGTCCATTGACGCAGAATAGTCCAAACACGCCTGCTACAACGATGCCTGGATTTGAGAATATGCCTTCTGCACTTCAACAACCAGGAGATCAACAACAGATGCAGCCACTAGGTCAAACTCAGCCACAAGACGGACAACAACAGCCAAATCAGCAACAACAATCATATCCTGCAGTAGGAGATCAACAACAGGCACAACCATTAGGTCAAACTCAGCCACAAGACGGACAACAGGCACAACCATTAGGTCAAACTCAGCCACAAGACGGACAACAACAGCCAATTCAGCAACAACAGCAGCCATATCCAGGTATGGGAGGCCAGCAACAAATGTCACCAACGGAGCTTCCTATTGACGCAGGAATCTTGGATGTAGACACGATCAAAGAGATAGTAAAGAACAGATTAGCACAATAGAAATATAGCTACCTGCAAACACACGGTCAGCTAAAATCTTCCCCCTTTTTTGGATACTAGATAATCAGTAAGAATTAAAGAACCAAAATTTACATTCAAATATGAAAACGGCTTAATGAACCTTTTTGCCATCCTGTTGAAGCAAGATGACCCTTCAAAATGTACAGCTACCAAACTGGCTAAATTTCGTCTACTGAAGACGATTGTTCGACCAAGACATGACACTTTAGTCTTGAACCCGTTTTCTAGAGTTTGTTTAACAAGAAATGATCGAGGTCTCTCCCCAGCCCTATGTGTTATTGATTGTTCGTGGGAACGATCTGATACTGTCCTTCAAAGTAGGAAATGGCACTCCTATCCATTTCTACGCAAATTACCTGCGTTATTGGCCGGAAACCCAGTCAACTACGCCAAATTAGGGAAACTTTCAAGTGTCGAGGCATTGGCAGGAGCGCTCTTGATACTGGGATATCATACCGAAGCATCTATGATCCTTGACAAATTCAAGTGGGGACATACCTTTTACGAACTCAATTTGTATGTCTTAGAAGAGTATGCCAGAGCTGAAAACGAGGACGAAGTGTATGATATTCAACGTCAGTACTTTGAACAACGAGCTTAAATTATGGTGTAAGGTAACGATAAGATGAGAAGTGGTGAGCTGGTGTGTGGGCAACTCGAAAGAGAGGAAACTCCTCCCTCTATGCAGGCACTCGGATCAGAGATGATCGGTCGGAGACGGTCGGCTCCGGAACAGAAAAGATATCCAGCCTGGACTAATAAAGCTGTGATGGTGGATAGCCTGAGTGTCCTCAACTGGAATGAAACTGCCGTCCCGAGTGGAGCAAGGCCAAATTGAGCGTTTAAGTTCCTGCAGCAGCTAAGGTAGGCCGCTAAGCGGAATCCCACTTAAAACAGAAGGAGGGTTACTGCCAGGACACCATTTCTCGATTCAATTAAAAGCCTGCCTATTATCCCATCTACCTAGGTAGTAATTAATACAGGATAATCCACAAGTATTTATTAATCTGACTAGTTGAGAACAACAATTTTTCCACAGACAAGTGCTTCAAGAGAATTGGCAGACACTTATGGCTACCATGAATGGATGATTGGTCGATTCCTTCAATACATGCCTGATGCGGAGAAATGTATATCTTCAATGGAAGCCCCCTCAAGTACATACATTCGTACTAATGCCATAAAGATTGATCCAAGTTCCCTTCTATGCATGCTTGAAGCCAGGGATATTGAAGTCGAATCCACAGAATTGCCTGATGTTTTTAGAGTAGTTCGTTCTGCCTTACCAATCGGAGCTACTCCCGAATATCTTGCGGGACTATATTACATTCAAGACCTTAGCTCCTGTATTGCCGTTGAGGAATTAGGTGTTTCATCTATCCAGCAAAATTTGGACATGGCTTGTGCCCCCGGTGGTAAGACAACTTTCATGGCCCAAAAAATGTATAACTCCGGAGCAATATGTGCCATTGAGTATAATCGAAGACGGATTCCTTCCGTGATTTTTAATTTGTCTAGATGCGGAGTGATGAATACCTCATTATACAATATTGATGCCAGGTCCGCAAGCAACTTAAATAGGAGATTCGATCGGGTGCTCCTAGATGCCCCATGTACCTGTGAAGGTATTATCGCCAAGGACAAAACAAGAAAAACTAGCCATTTTCCATCTGATCTTGAAGAGTCAAGCCAAAGACAGCTGGAAATGCTTTTGGAGGCTATTAGGGTTGTCAAACAAGATGGCCTCATAATTTACTCTACCTGCTCCTTTGCACCGGAGGAGAATGAACTGGTGATAAACGAATTGTTAGAGACCTCCGGCAAGGCAGTCGTCATTGAGCCCGTTCATCGTGGTCTTCCTGGCCTAACTCGTTTCGGCGATCGAAGATTCCATCCAAGCCTCAGTCGTACTGCCAGATTGTATCCACATTTACATAATACAGTTGGGTTTTTCATTGCAAAGCTAAAGGTATGCTGATCATCCTTCTTTGACTACTATTAATTATGATGTTTTTTTAACGAGAAAGCTTGATACCATATAGAGAACCGACGCGCGAGGAACTTACTCTGCTCCGTAGGAGCTTTGACCATTGGGGAATATTTGATTTCGTTCTCGCCAAAGAGATACTAATAAGAGAAAAAAGATACAATGGCACTAAAGTAAAGGAGGTATATTTAACCACAAAAGATAACTCGAAATTGTTATCGGAGAATACCTCTCTATCCTATATCGGGATGTTGATTGGGCATCTGAAGAGGAGGAGTTTTGTTCCTTCCATGGCCGGAGCAGATCTTATATCGAGAGTTGGCGTTAACTTTCCATATGTTACAGTTAACCAAACTGCTGAGGCTTTGGTATTGTACGGTCGGGACATAATGTATGCGTCCATTGTAGATTATAGAGACCTCTGTGAAAATAATACTATTGTTATCATACTTAATGAAAATCGCGTGGCTATAGGCTTAGGAATAACTACGGTGCCTATTGACAAAAATAGCCACATAGTCGATAATAGGATCGTCATTAAGACGATAGTAGATTCTGGTCACTACCTGAGAAATGAGCGATGGACGGGCAGAGGAATGGAGCGAAATAATTAAAAGAACTAGACAAAAGCGGGAAGAGGCCCTGTCCCGATGCGAATTTCTACTAGCATACATACGAGCTAGTACGAATTCCTAAGAATAAAGCCATCTATTTTCGCGTTTTTATAAGGACGAAAACGGCAACTGCGCCCATCATACCGCCAAGAACCAAGAGAACTTGTAACGGAAATCCTCCTGTAGCTGTAGCAGTCCCCGTTGGGGCCTGTTGAGTTACGATCGCAAACTCGGTATCACCGGTCTTTTGTATCTTGGAGAAGCCGGCTATGGTCATTTGTGCAGATGTTGGAGGTGTAGTCGATTCGACTGTAATCGGTGTGCCATCCATCGTGGCGCTAGCTTGCTTCTCTGTTTCTTGGAATGTCCCTTCTCTAAAGCTGCTTTCTCCAAGAGAATATATTGATACTACTCTAGCACCGCCTATCTCCTCAAATCCAGAGCCTGCTGCCCCTGCTTGGCTGCCGGTCGGATCAAAGAGAAAGTGCCATGTGTCCATAGGTCTTCCAACATCCTGAAAGTTAAACAATGGTTCTCCCAAAATTGATGATGCTTCAGTATTCATTAATTGATCCGCAACACTTGAATGATTGGCTTGCAGAAGGCCTATGGGATGGTTGACATCAATATCCCCATACGGAGTAGAAAGGGTTATGGGATCTGCTACGTTGATAGATCTCCAATCCAAGTCAACTACATCCGCAGTTTGATTCTCGCTGGACAGAGTAACTCCGGAAATAAATGAAGGCTTTAACTGCACATTGTATGAGAGTGTTAATTCGTCTTCCGTTCCTCTTAGCTGGCCGGTGTAGGTCAAACTTGCATTTGTGATTCTCACAGGACTACTTTTTTGGGAGGCAATTGCCTCGTTGAATGTCTGTACAAGCTGAGGCATGCCATCCTCGTTAGCCTGCATAGTGAATCTGACAGTTTCAGATATACCATTAAACTCTTGGGCTAAAGGACTATTTGGAGGATATTGTATTGTTAAAAATCTAATTGCACTCCAATCGACTTCCCCGTGTCCTGTAGTAGGTACCAGAGACGAAGTCAGCTGAACTGCGTGTACTTTCAAAATCTGACTAACGAGCAGGACAGACATCAGACCAAAGAAAAGAATAAGAATTAAAACCTGCACATCAGAAATCATCGTTTTCTTGCTTATATTCTTTTTTGAAGTTGGGAATTGTCGGCTTGGTTAGAGCAAAACGAGAAGGTGAGTTGAGCAGGAAGAAGGCATGCGAAGAATCGCACCGCAAGTAAACACGGCACAAAAACGACAGCATCGAAAATTTTACATTCCTAAACGATCAGTTAAAGTCAAGTCAGTTGATAACAATTCTTTCTGGTGGCACAGGTTCCATGAAACTAGTACGAGGGTTCAGTCAGATCGATAGGTCGGTTGCAGTCATCCTGAATGTTGGCGACAATGTCTGGAAATATGGATTATACATTTGTCCTGACATTGACACCATATTCTATGGGTTGTCAGGGCGCCTTGACACTCGTAGAGGGTGGGGAATAGAGGGTGACACATTCAATTTCATGGACCAGATAGGTAAACTAGGACAAGAAAACTGGTTTAGAATTGGTGATCGAGACATGGCTACACATGTGCTCCGAACAGAGCTCATCCGAAAGGGTATGACATTAACCAATGTAACTAGATACTTTCGATCAACTTACAAAATGGATGCTGAGCTGATCCCCGTCTCCGATGATTGTATCGAGACCCGTATTATCACGAGCCGTGGTGAACTGAATATCCAGGAATTCTGGGTCAAGTACAAAGCTGCGCCTAAGGTAGTCGGAGTAAAATATAAGGGAGCAAAGAACTCAAAGTTGGCGCCTAAAGTCTTGAAACTTTTACGGAGCTCAGAAAGAATCATTATCGCCCCCGCCAATCCTATAAGTAGCATTGGGCCATCACTTGCCGTCCCGGGTCTTAGGAATGAATTATCAAAAATCAAAGAGAGGGTGATTGCTATTTCTCCTATAGTGGGCAAACATGCATTCAGCGGCCCAGCAGCCGAATATATGAAAGCCTTAAAACTGGAGATATCTCCTGTGGGGGTAGCCAAGTATTACTCAGATATAATAGGTACGTTTGTTATCTCAAAAATGGACCTTTCATTTGAAAGCGCAATTAAGAAACTAGGGTTGAATGTATATCTTGCCGATATTGCAATGAATACATTACATGCGGAACGTAGGCTAGCTTCGTTCGTAGCCGGCGTTTCATTGAGAATCTAGGATACTGGCATGGACATATGTGCGATTGTTCCAGTAAAGAGTTTCCAGCAAGCCAAATCAAGGCTTTCGGTTCTATTGCGCAAGGAGCAACGCGTAGAATTATCTCGATTTTTACTACAAGACACTTTGAATACTCTGCTTCTCTGCCGTGAACTGGCGAAGATTGTTGTCGTGTCCAGTGATCCCTTGGTAAAGGAAATAACCCAGAACTTAGGATTGGAATGCCTATTACAGTCTCAAGACAAGGGCGTCAACAGTGCTGTCAGGTGCGCTGACAGATTTCTGAGTACCAAGGGAGAATGGGTCAGCATTACCATACCATGCGATTTACCTCTGCTTCTTGCCAAGGATATAGACGACCTATGCCAAGTTATCCCTAAAGAAGGAAACTCAGTGATCATATGTCCCTCATACAAATTTGATGGAACCAACCTACTTGCACGGAGCCCATCGAACGTTATTACTGATACCAGATATGACCATGACAGCTTTCGGGGGCATCTTGAGGCTTCTATAGATGCAGGTGCAATTACCAAGGTATTACTATCCAATAGGCTAATGATCGATCTCGACACTCCTGAGGATCTGGAGCTTGTCTTACTCGAGAACGCTTCATCAAAGAATTCGATCTCATATCTTTGGCAGATGAAGAAAAATCATTTGCACCCATCTTTCTCGCCAGCTTCAATAAAACCCAAGACAAAGACAAGAACGAACTTAGATACAATGGACGGCGGCGGCGCCTGTATAACAGCTAGAGACCTCTAAAGAGTTTAAGTGAGCCAACATTCCATGCATCCAAATGTAACCCTCATCGAAAAGAGTCTGCGTGGCATTACTGATGGGACCATGACTTTCAATTGCTTTAGGGCAATAACAGGCATTAGAAGTGCGACTGTCGCAAATGAGATCCTCAAGTTCTTGTTAGAAAGAGGAATAGGCAAGCGCCCTCGTAAGGCACTTCTTTCATTCTCGTCGACTGATAAATTGAGGACATCAATATTAGCTGTCAGTTTGGGCGCCGATGTCCTGAGAATCTCTCAATCCCTGTCGTGGAAAGACTTTGAAAGATTTGCATCAGAGATTCTGGCCAACTGTGGGTTCCAAACCACGAACAACATCCGATTCACCAAACCTAGAGCAGAAATCGATATTGTGGCAACCAAATCTCAGTTGGGCCTTTCGGTTGATTGCAAGCATTGGGCTAACAATGGACGTCTCGCACTAGTAGGGCACACCCGGAAACAGATTCAAAGATCAGAGCGGCTGCTTAGCACCTCCTTTGAATTTACAAAAGTAGTTCCCGTGTTGCTTACCATTTACCCAAACGTTCGTTCATGCGAGTCCAATCTTGTGCCCATTGTGGACATAAACAAGTTCCAGAGCTTTGTAGACGAAATCGAATCAAATATGGATAAAGTGTTCTGCATTGGCAGATACTAAATTTAACCTGCTATTTTCTTGCCTCAGAGGTATCAGCATGAATAGCGATTGTATGCCTATACATTTATCGATTTGTATGCTTCCCAAACTTTGTCGCTTATATAATGCAGTGTTTGGATAACATGGCCTTTTTGTTCTTCGGCAGCTTTATCGCTATCAATTAATGCCATGCCAACGGCTAGGGGTTTGTTATGGACTTCATCCTTGATCACGACTATGTCTCCCTTTTTAAAGTCATCAAATGCCGTAATTCCAGGCCTTGTTACTTTTGCTCCATTGCAGACAAAGCGAACTGCTCCCATATCTACTGTCACTGAAGGAAAGCGAGCTAGAAGTGCGACATCTCCAAGAAAAGGAACAATATTCTTCTCTTTGCCGACTTGAACCGCAGTAAATTCGTCTGACTTGTAGAATGATTCGTCTCCATCTACCTGATATTCCTTAATGGTCTTCAATTTAGGAACAACATTCATTGGCCAGGAAGCCTCGATCCTCTTGACTAGCAATGCTGTGTCTCTCTTTGATAGAAAGGTTGACTTCATATGATCATGACTTGTAGACTCATTCCCATTCCAGCAGTCTTTAATTTTTCTCTGTTCTGTTATTGATAGGTATGTATTCGCAGCCCATTGGTCCGCAATATTTACCAACATACAGCGCTTTGGGTCTGTACAGTGCGGGCCTAGGCGCTGCTTCTGCAAATTTTTCTTCAATAACGTGAGTAGTCCACCCTGCTATTCTGGAAAGGGCGAAGATAGGCGTATTAAGTTCGGTAGGTATTCCCATACTGTAGTATAATGAAGCACTATAGAGATCCACATTCGGATATATTTGCTGCTTCTTACGTTCTCTCATATACTTCCTAGTAGTATCTTCCACCAGAGCAGTTATGTCATACCATTGTGTGTTTCTCTTTCTTGAGATGATTTTCGAAAGTCTGGCCAGGATGTCTGCTCTAGGATCCGTTGTCTTGTACACAGCATGGCCCATTCCCATTATCCTCTCTCCGCGATCGAGTCTCGTCTTTACCCACTCGTCGACTTTATCCAATTCTCCTATCTCTAGAAGCATTTTCATTACCTGTATATTCGCGCCACCATGCAATTCTCCCGAAAGCGCGCCAATTGCACCCCCGATGCAGGCGTACATATGCGCTCTAGTCGAGGCTATTTCTCGAGCTGCAAATGTAGAAGCGTTAAAACTATGTTCGGCATGAAGAATTAAAGAGATGTCAAATATTCTTGATTCTTCTCTAGAAGGCATTTCGCCTGTCAACATGTAGAGGAAGTTGGCTGCATGATTTGCCTCGCCGCGAAGCGGCTCGACAGGATCGCTTCCTTTTCTGATTCTGCCCCACGCTGCCACAAGTGTTGCAATTTTCGCTATAAGAATTATCGACCTCTTGACGTTTGCTTCTTTAACATCGCTATTCATGTCAGGATCGTAGTCTGGCAACTCTGATATGGTCGATTGGATCACATCCATAGGTCTGGCTGATTTTGGTCTATTCCTCATATTGTCGATCACAGATCGTGGAAGATCCCTTGCACTTGATAATTGCTCGGAAAACTCTCGAAGATTATCCTTGTCTGGCAAGTCCCCGAAAAGCAAGAGGTAAGCTGTTTCTTCAAAGGTAGAATGGTTGACCAGATCAAAGATGTCATAGCCACGATAGATGAGTTTACCATTTTCACCATCAATAGAGCAGATTTTAGTATCTGCGACCTCAATATTCCTTAAACCTATATTCCTAGTATCCATCTGACAACTCTTGATTTTTATCACTTTCTATATTAAAGTAATGGACATATGAATTCTTCCAATATTCCT
>JBOGPP010000032.1:0-33761 GCA_050748485.1 Nitrososphaeraceae archaeon
GTATGGATACCTTTTCGAGAACGAGAAGAAAAAAATGTGGATTGCTGAGCCACATGTTCAGATGTATCTTGACAGCATTTCTAAGCTGTTGCCAGCACTCGAACAAAATGTTGTCGCAAAAAGGAAACCACTATAGACTAACGGTTTTTGTCATTTTGTGACCGTTTCATTTGTCTGATGAATATGTTTGAGAGTAAAAAAGGGAGTTTGTGACCCTTTAAGGCATCAGAATTTGAGATTGTGTTGAAAGCCGACATACCAACTAGCGTTTACAAAGGATGGGTTACAACGTATACGTTATTACTGCAGCCTAGCCTGTACTCTTTTCGGTTAGGTGTGTCGGAAGCAGGACAGTGAATCAATTTGCGGATGCTTTTATTTTGCATCGACAGAACTTGTTCTAAAATTGCAAGTGAAACTATTTTTCATTAATTTAGAAGCGATAAATGGTGATATTACCAAAGTAGGGATACTTATCAAAAGGAACAGGGTCTGAAACGGAGCTAGAACCGATACAGCTACCCCTGATCCAAATCCTACAAAGAATGAAATTAGACTTCCTGCACATGTTGGACATCCTACAAAGAGCCCAGCAGTAATACCTATTCCGCTCACTATCGAAAGTTTTTTGTTCTTATTTTGACTTCTTGACATACTAAAGAAAGAGACCATCAATGATAGATTAAATCCGACCATTATTGAAATAGCGACAGAGAGTACAAAATTGACTGGAACTATTAGTATCGTGAAAAACTCAGTTAGATACACAGACAGCATAGGAACGTATCCAGGTAGATTGCAGCAGGGCGTAACAATGAATGAAGGAGTCACAATTCCATTCCCATCGACTGACATGTTAGGTTCGTATAGCAGTATTTGTGACAAGAATGCAAAGCAAATCCAGTAAACTACAGAAGATATTACCATAATTCTCCAATATTTAATTTCAGTGAATGTAATCATCAAGTAAGAACCTAAAGGGCTCCCCCTTGAGTAAGCTCTAGCCGTTTCAGCTCTAAAAATCAGATAAATTCCATAGATACAGATAGGGATGGATACAAAAGTCCAAGACAATACGATGTTTGCAAGACTCATGAGTCTAGCGCTCACTTCTAACGATTGATTGTCTTGGGGGCTGGTTAGACTACTATAAATCACAAATATCAATACCAGAGATAAACTACTTAACAAAGCTACCCTTACACCTCGATTTCTGAGCTCCGTGTAATTCTTGACGTCAAACATCATGGAAGAAATTCCATACTGTGACATTAATCTGTATCGAGCTCTATTTACGAATAAAATTTCAGAAGCAAAATCTTAACCTCCTAACTTAAACTCGCTTCATGGAAAAAACTGTAGACACCGCGCTCAGCAGAATCATCCATTAATGTACTTGTAACCCCAAGAATTGTGTGTTTTTTGTTTCAATATTAAATGGAATGCGGTCAACATAAATACCTCGAAATGAAAAAATCCTCAAAAGTTGTCTCCAAAATTACGTGTGTGATCGTATACCTCCTCTTGTGGTGCAGCTTTTTTGCCATGTTTGTCCAAGTTCTTGTGCAATCTATAATCTACGATCTTTTCATGTTCTTCTCTTTCGTGATGTAACCTATCCTTTTCATGAATGAATTGCTTTCCGCAGTTATGACATTTCACAATTGGAACATGGTGAACATGTCTCGCATGTTCTATTAGCTCATCGTAGCTTTTGAACTTCTCTCCATCTTGATCGCATTCGTATTTGGTGTGGTGAAATAGGTTCATACGGTATAATTTTACTAAAACCTGATCGATGTATTAAATGCTTTTGGTATTGCGTTTTCAGCTAATTCGGCAATTCAGACCTGCCAGTCAGGATGACTTGCCTAGAATTAAAAACTATTAAGTGCTATGCAAAAGTGATGTGAAGTTATGATTAAACATAACGCTATTTAGAACCAACCTAAACTCTGAGCCTCTATCTGTGTTATTGTTGAGAGATGTCTTCTAAACGATTAACAGGGCTTCTTCGAAGCCTTAGATACTTCATTATTACGAATCGCATTTTCTATTTTTAGTCCAATCTTATCAGCGATTTCACGTCGAGAGGGGGAATCAAGATCCCCAACTTTTTCTAAGATTATATCATTCTCCCATTTGTTCTCTGCACGGCGTATTTTTTTGGTTGAATTGTCAAGGAAATACATCTGACGAATGGCTATATGAGAAAACTCTTCCTTTGAAGCTGCTCCGTGAAAGTGCATCTTAAAGGCAGGAATCTGCACGACGTCTCCTTCCTTGTTCATTGGAACGGTTTCAATATCATCAATCTCAAAATTTGCAATGGAGTCAGCATTTATTATACCTGCTATACCACATCCTTTCGTAGCAATCAGAACCTGATCCGTCTCGTGGTAATGCACGGTAGTAGTAGCTCCGTTTTTAAAAGATACGTGATAAATCTCGAGCTCTTTTGAATTTTCCTCACCAAGTATCAGTTGTAGGATCACATTTCCTCTAAAATATGACTGGTCCACCTTTTTCACTGGCGAATTGTAGATGTTCTGGTTAAACACTGTCCACCATCTAATTCTTCCTGAATAAAAAGTCTTTGCGGTTGACAATTATTAAGTCTTATTTCATTCTGCTCTCACACTATTCCTTTGTGACGATTTCGATCGAACCTGATGTGTGGTGACTACCAACAGCACGCTAGCATGTGGAATACATTTCGAAGATAACACGTCAGGAATAAATTAAGAGAGCCTTGTAGCATCAAAACGGCGTAATTCTCCTCTATTCAGCACTAGTACGATACCTATTTGTGTTGCTTAGTCACCAGCTAACTCCTTACCTTACTGGAAACGCAATACATACGAAAACATACAAATTGGCCTCATCGAATATCGAATAAATAGTTATCCTACAGGAGAGCGCTTGATGTTATCAATAGTATCTTAATCCCCAGTCTATAACGGCAGAGGAGATTAGTGTAATCTTTAATTCCTAGAATTGTATACCTTAAGTAAAAATGTCTTCCAGTCTGCCTACGGGTGAAGATGAATACATAGTTGCCAAGATCAGCTATGTTGGATTTGCAGATCAGCTAGGCTTAGAGGGGATAGTTATACTTAAAACATCTGATGGGAAGGAATTTCCTATGCGCGCCTTTTCTGGAGAAGTTGCTAGGCACATCTCAAGATTCCAAGAAGGTGATAAGAATACCATCCCTACAATCTACAATCTTGTAGAAGAACTAGCGGTGACCCAAGATCTATTGCTCCTAGAAGTGCGCGTGTATCAAAGCGGCTCGGTTCTTAGGGCAAATCTATACTTTAAGAATCGGAAAGAAAACATTATCATGAGGAACTACCGTGCTTCTGACGCTATTGCGTTGGCAGCATACTACGACATTCCTATACATATCCGAAGAAACCTGTTTGAAGAGACTATAGAACAATAAGATCCTTTTACGTTCTATCTTATTCTTTGAAAACTAAGTTATTATTTCGCTAATCTTGTGATTCTTTAGCGCTTCATTAATTTCCATGGCTATTCTCCTGCCTACGCCTAGAACGTAACCATGTGAGTACTTTGTATACGGACTTGTAGTCGCCATAATGGGATTTCCTGGAACTCTTACAGAGACGTCATAGACAACAAGTTCAAGATCACGGGTCACCACACTCTGTAATGAAATGGGTCCGATCAGACCAGGCGAGAATTTTGAGTTAACAAAACTTGCAAACTTATCGCCGATAAGAAAGACCTTTTCCAGAAGAGATTCTCTGATGCTGGCTGGCATATGGCCAACCTCAATATTTTGTAAATCTATGTCTATTTCCAGCTGTTCCTTTGCAGGGATTGATGTGGTAAAGTCATGAAGGTTTGTTTGTAGCCTTCTTTCTATCCCGAGAAATTCCATCTCCTTTTTTAGAGGGGAGTAGAAGAAGTTGAAATTGAAATAGGTGCCAATCACATATTCTTCTATGACTGCATTCTTAAGATCGCCTCTATTAATAATTCCTTTTTCAATCCTCATTTCTGATTTCCGAATAAAGTCATCATACGACGTAACAACAAAAAAGGCTCTTTCTAATTTTCGTGTTGCTTCAGGAATTTTTACTATCGCAAGACCTTTTATCTCAGAGGGATCATCAAAAACAGTCGGATGTTTGATGTTAGCCTGCTCTAGTAAATTGTATTGGTTGTATTCTTCTCCCCGTTCTTCCGCACGAAGAAGAGACCTATTACCAAATAGTGGTACCAAAAACTTTTTCTCTATATTATCATAGCCAAGGTACGCTGTGAACGCCCTATTAGTGACAAAGATTGTATTTAGGTCGATCAGTTTTCGGATATTTTCTGAGTAAAGAATGTCTGAAAATTTGTCAAGTAAAAGAATCTCATCTGCAAGCCGTCTAAATCTCAAATAAGGAGTCTCTCGTCCTTTTTGACATACGCATACGGTTCTTAGTCCTTCATCTTTGCAACCATCCATTATCTCCAAGGCTGAATGACTTCCAATTGTTCCAACACTTACGTTTTTCCTGTCGTAACCGTTGACTATATCAATAACCTGACTCAGTGAAATCATAAATGTGCCTTCAGATGTTCTTTTATCAACAATAATATATTTTGTTTCATTCTCCAGGGCTATTCGCATATTGATTATTTCAAGCATAGCTTCGCGCGCTCATAATGTGAGCCCATTCTAGTAAGCGGTGTTGATACACCTCAGATCAACAAAAAAAGGATTTGTCATCATTTATTGAGTAATAATATGTTCATTTCAAGATATTGAATGATTCTAGATTGGCGGAGAATGACTAATCTGAATTAAAGTGTACTCATACTCGATGATAATAAATAATCACTTTACTGTTTTCAATTGTTAGTTACAATCTACTGTGACAAGAGCTATACGATTAGGGGGGGTACGATCAGGATATGCTAGTTCGCATTTTACAGACTCTAAATGTATATTCAGACTATTGCTCAACTTAGTTTCTTTCAGCAGTATAAATCTCGAGAGTGTTCTGAAACCCCCTTTTTTCATGAAATAACCATCTTTTACTACAGATCGAGCAGCTTATAGAATTATCACTAGTAGAGTATTGCAATTCGAAATGACTACAACGTACTTGATACTCGTGTTTTAGTGCTTCCATTTCCCTAATTGCGTTAATATGTCTGACAGAATTTTCTGTCAATATACATTATCAGTTGGGAACTCCACTTTATCAACGTTGTCGATCCGGCTACAAATGTGGGCACGAAAAATGTCCAATACCAATTGACAATGCTCAAATCCTTTTGCAGACAAACAGGGTTTGATAATCCTTTCAGTGGATGTTTCTTGACTAGTGCCCTTTAGTATGTATCATGAGGAACAGGATCAGGAAGCACTCGATTGCAATCCGTAATTTCGCTTGCTATTAAATAACACTCATTACAGATCGAGTTAGAAAACAAGAAGTTGATCCTATGAAACTTTGCTTTCTTGCATAGGGGACATTCCTTCATTATTCAAAAAGAATGCATAGTCATATAATAATAATCTTATCGGTATCCCATGAACGATTTCCATATTCGTTGATTCTTGGGTTCGTATTAGCTACCTATCATATCAGCACCTTATTCCAGTTCCTATGAATTGTCGTAAATGAAGAGGAGTAACATAGTCATCTAATTTTTCACAATAACTAAATTTTGAAAACATATGTTGATCATGTTGGCAGGTCTTCTATGATCAAAGGTAAGTCCGTAGTTGATAGGCTAGTTAACGTTGGCAAAGAAGCCTCTTTGGCTAAATTACAATCCGGATTGCTTTACTAGGTGTGCAAGGATACACTATTCTTATTAGGCGATATGATGCTAGAGATTAATTCAGATCGTATGAGACTACTTAATGGTTCTAAACGACATTCTAGCAGGGGCAGAAGCAGAAGCTTACCTGAACTATTGAAGATGATGGGATATTCTGAGTTATACCCCCCGCAAGAATTGGCTATGTCGAAAGGTGTTACAGAAGGCAAGAATTTGCTAATAGTAACTCCAACTGCAAGCGGAAAGACACTGACAGCGATGATGGCTGCAATCTCTGTCCTTGAAAGGGACTTAAAAGTGGTATATCTCACCCCGTTACGAGCGCTGGCATCAGAGAAATACCATGATTTCAAGTTATTTGAAAAGTATCCTCTGATCGACAAGCAGATCAAAGTTAGAATCGCAAGTGGGGATTACAGTTCATCGGGGAGGAGATTGTCTGATGCTGATATTATTATTTCAACAAATGAGAAGATGGATTCATTTCTTCGTCAGCGAATTGACTGGCTGCAGAACGTAGGTCTTTTTATAACAGATGAATTCCATTTACTGTCGGATCCGGAGAGAGGCCCAACCCTCGAGATGCTACTCACTAAGATCCGTCAAAGGTATTCGGAAGCTCAAATCCTAGCTCTGAGTGCCACCGTTGCCAATTCTAGTGAACTAGCAGAATGGCTAGATTGTGACCTAGTTGTAAGTGCTTGGAGACCTACAAAATTGGTTGAGGGAATATTTGAAGATGGTATTTCCACTATGAATGACGGAACTCGATTTACAGTCAAGGTTTCCACCAAAGCCGCGGCGTCGATTGACGTTGCCATTGATTGCGTTGTGAAAGGTGGTCAATCATTAATTTTCGCAGAAACAAGAAGGCGATGTGTTTCCCTTGCTGTAAGGGCCTCTGATACAGTTCGTCAAACGCTAACAAAAAAAGAAGCTATAATGGCAGGTGAGGTATCTTCCAAGCTATTGAAGAAGGGAGATGATACGGACTTGACGATGGAGTTAGCAAAGGTACTTAACAAAGGTGTAGCGTTTCATCATGCAGGTCTGTCCCATCAGTGTAGAGAAGTAGTGGAAACAGCCTACACTAAGGGGATCATCAAGCTTATTGTGGCCACTCCCACTTTGGCGTCGGGTGTAAATCTTCCTGCTAGAAGAGTTATACTTTCAAGTGTAATGAGGTATGATCTAAAACATGGGGGATACATTCCTATTTCAATTATGGAGTACAAGCAATTATGTGGCCGCGCAGGGCGACCCCAATATGACGAAAAAGGCGAAGGAATAATCATCGCGAACGACAGTATCTCAGGAGAAGATCTATATGATCATTATATCAATGGAACACCAGAAAAAATTAGATCTAATCTCATGAATGGGAAGTCCATGAGATCGCACGTTCTGAGCACGGTGGCAGAGGTTCCCGGCATCAGAAGATCAGAAATTCATGGATTATTTGCAAATACTCTATGCGCATATCATCGTGATAAGGCATTCCTATTGGATAAGGTTGACGATACGTTATACTATCTTGAGGAACAACAACTAATTAAATCTAAGAATGATAGATACATACCTACTTCGTTTGGCAGAACTATTTCATTGTTATATATGGATCCGTTGACTGGAGTTCAGTTTAGAGACTTCATTGGAATGGTAAATAGGAATGGTAGCGAATCTCGAGAAAATCATACACTAGCCTATCTTCACATAGTTACGTCTTGTGAGGATTTCTATCCAAAGCTTCAATCGAGGAGAAAAGATCTAGAATCCATATTAGATCTCTTGAGTAAGAATGAGAGCCAGCTGGTAATCCCGCTGGACGAACACGTGTTCACTAGGAGCCTTTTGGTATTACACAATTGGATACAAGAAGCAGGCGTCAGACAGATATCTTTAGAATTGGGGGTAGAACCCGGAGATCTGTACAGAATCGCTGAGGCTGGTGAGCGATTGGTCTCCTGCTTTTATGAGATCGCTAAACTATGTGGAAGGGATGATCTTTTGTTAGAACTTGATACACTCAGAAAACGCATTAAATACGGAGCTAAGCCTGAGTTGCTGTCGCTGTTAAGACTAACAGGCATAGGTAGAGCTAGAGCAAGATCTCTATTTGATGCAGGTATCACCTCGACAAAGGATCTAATAGAGGTGGACGAACAATACATAGCAAGAATTCCAAAGATAGGCACAACAATTGCAAGAAGAATAAAGAAGGAAACTATCAGATTTATGTAGGGTAACCATGATATACTACTAACATACCAGACGTAAATGCTACTATTGTAAATATTTGAGCTTTAAGAATATAATTATCGATGTGACTAAATTCCATGATAAATGGGTCCCTGATAACATCCAATCTACTCCCTACGTCTATAAATAGAAATATTATGGTGACGAGCTCGCCTCCATAATTAGGACTGTTGTATTCCCCATTTTATAACTGATTAAATTTATAATAGGCCAACACATCTTGCAGAACCAATCTTGATCGCCGCCGATTCGTTACCTGACACGTTCTTCCTTATTTCTGCAATAGTTGTATCGTTGATTTCTTTCTTAGTCATCTTTCTACTTATGCCAAAATCTATCAGATCATTGAAATCAAAGGGACAGGTGGTAAAAGACTTTCATAAATCTGGAAAACCTGATGTACCCAGGCCCGCCGGACCAATCTTGCTATTGGGGATAGCGTCGGCCGAAATAATTCTGTATATTTTGACACTCAACAACGCAGTGCTTGCTATCCTGCTAACCACTGTGATTGGTTTTATAGTAGGTATAGTTGATGATAGAAAAATTATGCCTGGTTGGTTTAAACCTTTGGCATTAGTGGCCGCTGCTATCCCAATAATCTTGTTGGGTGCTCATGGTAACTATCTTAACTTGATATTTGGTAGCGCATTTATTCCGATTCTTTACATACCTTTAATACTTGTTATAATACCTATCGTAGGGAACACTATAAATTCAATTGATGTGCTGAATGGCGTAGCAAGTAGTTCGGTGATCATTGCGTTAATCCCTATATTGGCAAGTGTTCTGTTATTCGGTAATGCCTATGTGTTTTTGGCCGGATTGCCTCTGCTAGCAGGAACCCTAGCTTTTTACAAGTACCATAGATACCCAAGTAGGATATTTCCTGGAGACTCCGGCACATTATTGGTGGGGACAATGCTGGGGGCGATATCCATTGCTGGCAATTCAGAGATCATTGCCGTGATAGCGTTATTGCCAGCTGTCATGAATTCGTTTCTTTTTCTTTCAAGTATGAAAAGAATAGTAGAGCACAGAGAAGTAAAAGCCCGTCCCACAACCCTAACTGATGACTTCAAATTAATGGCATCAAAGGATATGAGAGCCCCAGTGACACTTCTAAGACTAATATTGTCAGACGGCCCCTTGACAGAAGAAGAGATTATTAAACAAATCACAAAGCTCGCAATCTTTTGCTCAGCCTTAGCGTTCATATCCATCTACATTCAATCCTTGTTCATATAGGGGGAAGGTTTAGGATTGGCAATTTTGGGGTTAATGGGATTCATTGTAGTAATGTGGACAATAGTCCTATCGGCCTGTGGTTTTTTGATTGCATTTGTTGCACCACTTGATAGCTTGCTTAACATCAATAATAGAATCACAACCTCTTTGATTCAAGCTTTGATAGCAGTCATATTGGTCGTTGGTCTTGTTATGGTATTAGATCGTATCAAGAAGTTGTATACCATGAGAAAGCTCAAGATATGAATATCACAAAACCCCGGTAGTTTGCAGTTTGGCCATGTAGAGTCTTTCAAAGATGTCTCCTCAGCCAATCTTAGGATAATAAAACAACTATTTTGAATAGATAGGACAACATGGGGCGGTTAATACAAACCTAGCCATAAAATGTACAAGAAAAAAACATAAAAATAGCTTAGGATTGACATTGTATCTCTATCACCGTCCCACGAATAGCTTCAATTTTTTGAATAAGTATATCGTATGTAACTGTATTAATTAATTACAGACGACGCCTCAACCATGCGTGCGATCAACGCCTCTTATAATCCCTATTGATAGGTAGCAGTTTGAAAACACAAAACTTCAATTAGCAAGCGTCCCACCAAATAATGGACTCAGGCATTCCCCAATTTCTAGTTACAACGATTTCCTTAGCTTACATTTGTTTCGAACCGCATGCTTTACAGAATTTCGAATTTATATTCAGATTAGCACCACAGTTAATACAATTTTTTCCCACTTCAACTTGTCTAACGTCGGGTTGCTTCTCTTCAGCTATTCCTGCCATCTCTCTCCCGTACATCTCAGTAACAGCTCCAGAGGGTCTAAAGGCGTCATCAATATCCGGTTCCGTAATCTGACTCGATGGATCAGACTTCTTCTCTTGTAGAAAGAGGGTCAATCTAGGCACAGTTTCTTGACTATCCGGTGAGGTAACTTGTTCCCCTAGCCAAAGTGCAAATTTCTTTAGAGTCATTTCGGGAGTGGAAAAAGTTAACGAGTGAGTTGACATGTATTCCTCAGTAGCCGCTCGGCCATTGAATAGCTTCATTACTATGAACTTTCACGAGTAGCGCTTTTAATTATTGCGTCCAGCAGCTGCTGGGAATAGTTGAACAAGCTAATGGTAATAAAGACCCTATTGGTTAAAATCCAGTAGCAGGCCATGAGTAATCCAATCTTACTGATATTTATTTCCCTTCCAGGAACACGAATTAAGTATATTAATAAGACACCATAGACTTTCCTAGTATTCAGGAGCTGATCATTATGAAATGGACCAAGAATGAAAGATTTCCCAGCGATAAAGTTGGAACAATAAAGGACGAGATTTCCGACAAAGTGAAGGGAGTAGGAGCACGTATTGAAGGATTCGTCTCAAATGGATCAGAAGGCAGCAAGAGCGAGGATTTCAGACGCAAAGGTAAAGACGATGTCATAGAAGGTCCACTTTTGCCTAAAGAAGTCGTGACAGGTACTGATAAAGCAAATCACGGTACGATGCAAGGGGAATCAGCGATGCTTGATAAAGACATTGTTTCAACCCCCAAATCTATTGCTGAAAATATCGTAAGCCGTGCCATGACGAACACGAGTACTTCTGAATATACCCCTTTGGAAATAGGATCCCTGAAAGTAGAGAAGGGTTCCTACTATAGTCACTTTTTCTCCCTGACTCCTGTATTAGTAACGAATCGAGGATGTATTCAGGTTAGCGGCAAGAACTTTGACTATATCCAAATAATCCAACGGAATTGAATATTCCATCTGTACTTTGTGAGATTGTTCGATGTTTGATTAAACATTCCTATGCAGTATCGAAGCACGCTTTGAAGCGATATTCCTTCAAACTACAAAACTAAGTTTGACTCATTTATATCATAAACGAAACAATCTAGTCTATCTCTCAGAGACCTGTGTCCTATCTTGCCAATCTGGTAGATTCCAGGGATCTAATCTTCATGGAATTCTAAGAACCAACGAGACTGGTGTCTGAGTAAGGCACAAACCCTATAAAAAATGGGATCCTAACAAATGACGTAGCCACAATTTGTCCAACTAAAAATTTAATTTTCGTGGGACCATCTGTATTTTATGTATCGGTGTCTGTAGACAAAGAAAATCTAGCCTCCTACATTATTGTAGATGGTTGTGCAAGTCTAGTTATGGATTTTTCGCGCGCACCCGTCTCATACATACATGCGATGATCGCCTTCCTCTGGAGAGACGGTGCAGAAACGACAAGATCCTAATCTCATCTTCGTCTAGATACTCGGCCATACCTAGGGTCAAAGATCCACCTGACCTGTCCTTTGAAACTTTGATTGAAAACCAGTTTACCTATTCTTGATAGAACTTGTTATTGCCATAGACGACTTTGTAGAATAATCTCAGTATTATTTCGTATTTTTCAATAGTGGATGGCCTATAATTCTTGTGGTTCTCGATGATAGCGAGGAGTGCGGATATTTTCTTTATTTGCATCTTTATAGGATTTGCGCATGAAATTTCTCATGGAGATTAATGCAGTTGTGCAACGAGTGATCCAGAGTATTGCGTTTGTGTTGTTCTTCATGTATTGTACAAAATTCAAGACATCCACGCTCTCAGACCGATCAAGGTTTATGTCGACCCTATCAATCCAGTCTGACAGTTTCTTATTTTGGTTGTATATGTCCTCATATGACTCCTTGGTCCGGAATTAGAAGGTACGATGTTGGACCTCTCTAATAATACCTTTGATCCTTAGCCAAAATTCCGTCCTTTGTTGATTTTTTGGGTATTTCTTATGTCGGGGATTCTAACCGAGGCTACAATGGAGGGGATGGGATTCGAACCCATGACCACCTGCGTGTAAGGCAGGTATCCTAACCAGTCTAGACAACCCCTCCCCCTATTGCTTTAGATGGACTTCAAATCCGTTATTCGATATTAATGTGTTTTATCCGGGCTTTCAAGGCTAGCGATGTATGACATGAATTGAAACTGACTTCAACTATCATATTAAAAATGTAACGACGGCATCAATAGGGTATATTAGTCATAGAAAATAGGAGTATACTATAATGTCGGAAGGTTCTTCTAAAGGCAATTTAGCCGAACTAGGAGAGCAGCTGAAGCAGGTGTTAGAGGGTGTGCAGGATAAGTATGAATCATTCATCGATGATGCGCAGCTTTACAAGAAAGGAAAGATTGATGATGTTAATTTTTTTTACAAATTAAGCGATTACCTACTAGATCTCACCAAAGTAAATTTCTTGGAAGTACGGTTTGTCCTAGAGCTAAAGAGTATACTGGAGAATAGAGGGGGTAAGAGACAAGTAGAAACACCTCAGTTGAGTGTTTCAAACAAAGTCAGCGTCCCGAGTATACCTAGCGGAGGCAAACATGAAGGCACGCCCAAACGGAACTGCTACTCCTGCGGTGCAGAGATTAACTCTAAGGCCAAATTTTGCAGGTCATGTGGAAAATCGCAAGAATCATGAGAGCAAGCTCCTAATTCCAACAACGGATAACCCTTCTCGATTTCGTTTTAATACCTTTCTGTAGGTATCTTGTACCTCTATGATTGGGATTTCAATTTGTTAAATCCTATCATTTTTTCCTTCGGGCCCCAAATTTCAACTCTACACCCCTTCGTTCAGTAAGATCGAAGGTAAATGATTCGTTATCAAGAATTGGGAAACTCGAGACAAGAGATTCATCGCATACTATACATCCGTTTTCTATGACATCCAACCTCGACTTGTCAATAAATGTCGTTGCCCAGAAACAATTATCACAAAGGACGAAAATGGCTTCTTTTGCCCTTCGATTTGTTTCATTGTTTGTCGAAGCTAGAACATTTGGCGCAGAAGGGATTGTGCTTTCAGTTGAACCACTCATACTAATCCAAATTCACGCATTCTAAGCCATGGGAACAATATAAATTCTGCCATAAAAGATTTATCGAAAATCTATTCTTTATATGGATTATATATGTATCCACTTGTTCTTTGTAAGATAGAATATACATAGTGATGTTCCTGCTACATGCATCTCTTGAACTTCAATCCAAATTCGTGTAAGGACGAAATTGGTTGGATTTGCTAATTGCATAACTAATGCCCTTTTCTTATCATTGTCAGTCTTACGTTTTTGTATAAAGGACTCAACAAAATGGGCAACGAGAAGAAGATTTGTGTTGTCTCGGTCCAGCGTCTCTAGGGGAAATAGCCGTTATATAATAAGGTCGGCTGGTCTCTAGAATACAGATATTAATATTAGTATCCCATTACACGTAGTATAAGGCGAGCGAAACATTCACTACCTAATAGGAGATCATCTAGGAATAGTTGATTTGGAGCCAAACGGAATATTCGTCCCCAATATAGTAGATGATATTCGCAAATACTAGATTAAGTCTGCTGTTTATTTGCATAGAAAACCAAGACACGAATTGACAAATTACCTAACTCTAGGATAGTCCCTGTTCTATTTTACTCTCAATAATAGAACTTACCTTTTTTCCATCTACCCTGCCTCTAAGTAACGACATACTTCGGCCCATCAGCGTTCCCAATGAATCTCTACCCTTTTCCTTAATTAAGGCCATGTTGTCGGTGATTATCTTGTCTATGATTTCATTTACTTCAATCTCGCTGATTTGCTCAAGACCAAGGATTTGAATGGCCTGTTTTACATCATCGAGGTCCTTCATTAGCATGGTTTCAAGTATTATTGGAATTGATTCTTTCGCTAAGTCTCCTTCATCAAGCAGTTGAAATACTATTTTGATCATTTGATCGGAGAGTCTATCTATATTCAAGCCCTTCCTCCTAAGGCTAGTGAGATCTTCAGTAATTTTCGAGGCGACAAAAGTTGGCTGTACCTTTGTGTTCTTGATTATGTCCTCGAAGAGTTTCAGGCGATCAGAGTCAAAAATCTCAAGGGCTAATTTTTGGTTCAGCTGATATCTTTGCATTAGATCCTGTATGTAACTGTCAAATGATTTAGGTACTGAGCCTTTCAATGATTCCAAAATCAAATCATCTATTTTAATAGGAAGAATATCCGTCTCAGGATACATTCGGCTGGATCCTGGCCTTGGTCTTATGAAAATAGTTTTCCCATCCAGCGTCGCCGCTCTTGTTTCAGGCACAACACCACGTGTTGCCTGGTTCATCCTCTGAATAATTGCATCAGCGGCGAATTGAACCCTATCTCTGTCTCCGCCAATCAGAATAAACGCATCACGGCCATTTATCAGGTTCATTCTTTCTTTGATCGCTACTACTTCGGACTCTGTTATCCCATAGTTGGGCAGTTCATCAGAATGAAATATTCCTCCAAGTCCATAGAACCGCACTATCTCTGCTAGTTGTCTACCAAGTCTCACCCCTACATAAGGTTCGTATCCTAAAATTCCATCGAAGCCCTCTGCCTTTATAGCTACAAATTGCGTATCTTCTCTATCCAAAATCCGAGTTACTGCTTTGGAGGAAGAGCGCCTTAGAATGTCAGTCATATTTTCTACAATGAACTCGTGAATTTCATCCTCGTTGTGTTCCAAGGGGTGAGAAATACTCCTTTGACTTAGCTCAGCTGCGATCTGTATCAAGCCACGTTGTCTGGCTGTTTCAAATTCTATAACTTTGATGAGCTGATCCAGTTGTTGTATTCCTTTAACTTCTACCACTGATCCTCCATTGACCGAGATATTGATGTCTTGCCTTATAGTACCTATGCCTCTTTCTACTCTCTTACTAGCTCTAAGCAGCCTCCCTAATGTTACTGCAACTTGTAATACTTCTTGAGGAGTTCCACTCACAGGTTCCAGTGCTATCTCAACCAACGGAGTGCCTAATCTGTCTAAGGCGTACTCTCGAGTGATATTGTCATCAGAAAGGAGACGAGCTGCGTCTTCTTCCAGGCACACACCTTGTACTCCCACTTTCCTGTTTCCTTTTAATTCTAAGTACCCCCCTGTGGCAATCAGCATAGTCCGTTGAAATCCTGTCGTATTAGATCCATCGATAACAATCTTTCTCATAACGTGAATCTCATCAACAACCTTAGAATGGAGTGCCATTGCAAGTATAAGGGCTGTTTCCAGAGATTCTCTATCAACGGAATGGGGTGGCTCTTCATCTGCCTCAACCAAACAGCTCGTTGAGGGATGACTATGATATCGTATAGATTTCATCTTAGTAGCTTCGAAGAGGGCTGCAGGATCGTACACACCTAGCTCACTAAGGGCTGGTCTTAGTCTACGCACAAACGTCAAAGTTGGGTGTTCAGCGCCTTTGTTATTACATTCACAGAAGAGCTTACTCTGAGAAGCCAGTTGTTGATGGATCTCCAAGCCTGCCATTACATTGACTCCTGAATTATTTGGGTCCAACTCCGGAAGGGAATATTTTGAACCAATTCTAGGCGCCCTGGTTACCAAACTCATTAATCCTCTCCATAATTTAACATTCGCCTATTTACCGGGGAAGTTGAAGATATTTCATTGGCTATGTTCCTTTCCATCATGCTTACTGCCTCCACATTGTCATGTGAGTTTGCTATCACCCACATTGCCTTTGCCACAGCTGTCTCCGGAGTCATATCTTCGAGGGGTACAACCCCCAATTCGATTAAGTCTCTTCCTGTGTCATAAACTTTCATATTTGTTCTTCCCCAAATGCACTGAGATGTCATGAATATCAACACACCAGACTTGATAGCTTTTGCGATCTGAGGGAAGAATTTTCGTCCTACATGCCCTAATCCAGTTCCTTCCAGAACTATAGCTCTACAACCAGTCTTGACTGCGTATGCAATTAGGTTTGGATCAAGCCCTGGATAATATTTTAAGAGAGTTACCCTTGGATCAAATTTCGACTCGACTTCGAAATTATTCTCTAGTCCTTCAGAGCCGCTTGCATCGTAATTATTGGGACGTTTAGGAATATCCATTTTGACAAATTGTGATTGAATTTTCACCACCCCATTATTCACGGTTGCGATAGGCAATCTATCTATTGATTCGAATGCGTCTCGTCGGCTTGTATGATTCTTCCTAACCCTAGTTCCCAAATGACAAGAGATAAAGTCATCAGACGTGCTGCCATGCATGGCAATAAATACTCCAGTATAAGGAGATTCTATGGAGAAAATCGTGGCACCTATTAGGTTGAGGGCTCCGTCGGAAGAGGGTCTATCAGATGATCTTTGAGATCCAACTAGGACGACCGGGATAGGGAGGTTGTGAAGAGCAAAACTCAGTGCAGCAGCTGTATAGTGCATCGTATCAGTACCATGTGAGACCACTATACCCCTATAGACTCCGCCCCTTACTTTCTCAGCGATCCTGTTGGAGATCTGAGTCCAATGATGAGGTTCAAGATTTTCGCTATATTCGTTGAACATGAAATCAGCGTCTATAGATGCGTATTTTCTGAGCTCAGGTACAGCATCATAGATCTCTGACGCAGACAACGCAGCGCTTACTCCGCCTGTCCGATAATCTACTTTACTTGCGATAGTGCCCCCAGTGCCAATTAGTGCAATTTTGGGAGCCGGCTGTATGTTTTCTCTTCTTATTTGCAACCTTGGCTTGGCGCTTTCTGCAGAATTTGCAGCACTTTCTAAATTGTAGTCAGATTTACAGACAGACATTACCTTGGAAGATGCTATTCCTAAATTATATCCGCTCTTTAATTTTAGAACAACATGTTTCTTGTCCATTGATGCGTATCTAGGCATAAGAGTACCTTGAAATGTATCCCCGCTGTGTGTAGTTAAGACTACCCAGTCTCCGGGTGAAACATTTTTGTCATTCATATCATGCTTAGAATCGGGCAGATTATTCTTTAGGTCCCTCATCCTATTTTACTCACAACGATTTGAAGTAATTCCTACATGCTTAAGGGTATTAATTGTTTGGGAGAAGGCTCGAAGGATTTATGATGCAGGGCACATTCCATATTCTTGTTTTATCTTTTAGGATCGGAATTTGGATGTGCAAATAATAAAACTTGATCCACGTGAAACGGCCTAGATTTTAGATTGTGAATGAGTCCTAATACTGTCAGAAATTGGCCATTCGTTAGATCATAGAACGATTCATTCTGCAGTAACAGGTTAAATTGAATGATTGAATTGCATTGTGGTTGACCCAATAGATCAGTAAACCATGTTGCTATTCATTTGATATACATCTGATATACAGAGGCTACTTCCGATTTAATCTTGAATAATCTTGATACTCCTGACTTCAAACAATTCAAGTATCGCGTTCTCGATATCCCTTGTAGTAATTTTTCCATAGTCCCATGCATCGACGAATTCCTTGAATTGCTTCTCGAGGCCGAGAGCTATATCTTGGAAATCTATCATCTCGTTAGATGTAACTGGAAGCTTATAGCCTTTAGCAATCATTATCGGACATCTCTGGTCACCTCCTATTGGAAAATACCACGCATTCTTTGCAAACTCATATGATCCTGTCGAAATCACATTGTACATGCGCATAAGCTCTTCATTTGTCAGCTTGTTTAAATCGTCGAACCATGGACCAAATGGAATCCTTGGCTGCCTATCCTCCGCTAATACTCCTTTTTCCTTGTTGCGAACAAGAAACAATAGTTATATTAAGATCATTGACATATTAAAGCAAATTGTTTTACTTGGGACATTTTTATCTGCAATTGATAGTAACGATTGACCTCTAGGATTTTCGGGAGGTCGTGGGACGCGCAGATCCTATTTTGTGAAGCAAAAGTGGAGCACAACTTTCTCTCTTCCACCCAACCTTAATTATAGATATTTGTTCCAATGGCGGGAGAACCGGAGCTAGTCTAAAGTTAATCCACTACCAGATTAGTTCATAATAAGAATAAATAGTCATATCAGATCGATCCTTTTTAAATGAAATGTTAAAGTGCTGGTAATCAGGACATTCTCCTTTGAGACCCCCCATCAAGCACCGTTGGTTCTTATTATTGAAAACCGGCAAAGCAGAACATTGGTACGCTGTCCTCAGACACGAATTTGTTAGCTAAATGATCGGTAACCTGATACAAACTATGTTCCTTTAAATTGGACCTTCATCTACGGGGTAATAATCTATGGCGATAGCAAGAGGAATTCTTGTAGGAAGGTTCCAACCATTCCACTTGGGCCATTTGTCAGCTGTGAGACATGCATCTAGGGAGGTAGACGAATTGATCTTAGTGGTCGGAAGTTCTCAAAGGAGCCATGAATTTAGAAATCCATTTACAGCTGGTGAACGTATAGAGATGATCCGGGACACTCTAATAGCCGAGCAAGAAATTGATGAACACAGGATTATGTTGATCCCAGTTCCAGATATCGATATTCATCATCTCTGGACATATCAGATTGATCTACTTGTACCACGATATGACAGGGTTTATACAAATGATCCCTTTACCAAATACCTCTTCACCGAAAGGGGGGTAAACGTTATACAACCGCGATTACGAAAGAGAAGAGATTTGTCTGCGACACAGGTTAGACGTCGGATGGTAATGGACAAGGATTGGCAGAGCCTTGTTTCTCGCAGAACCGCTGAATTCATAGTAATGATTAACGGTGTAGGTCGAGTCAAATCTTTATTTCAGCAAAATAATTTGAATTCTCAGATTAACAGGCATCAGCATCTTTACTAAAATATCACAGAAACCACATCCTAAACCGCGCTTCATTGTAACAGGCGGAGGAATAGGAGGAATGAATAGGAAGATGCTTTTTGTTATTTGCTTATACTTCCCAGCACAATGCATAAGATGGGTTATATTCCTGAAGATTTCATACTCTTCTGTTCTTGAAGTGTATGACAATGAGTAGATTTTATTCTCCTTAGCATATCGAATTCATCGTATTGAATCGATAGTTTCTAGCGTGGAACAAAAATATTATTTGTTTTTGTCTAATATGATCAAAGTAGTCTCTCAAAAATTCATCATACGTGTGGTCTTCTTGTAATCCAAATTACACTAGCTATTTTATTCGCCTCATTTTTAAGAGCACGCCATGGTTAATTTCTCAGCAATGATTTTAGAAAGAATTTATCACTACACGCAGGCCCAAAAATTCTTCAGTAATTTCAAGTGCTTTGTATATTTCGTCGAGCTTACACTGATGAGTGACTATTGACGAAAGGTTTATCCCGCGCTTTTCAGCGACGAGATCAATTGATTCATGAATCAATTTGGGCGTAGCACTGAAGCTCCCGATAAGTGCAATTTGATTATAATGAACCCAGTTGGGATCTAGTCGAAAGCTTCTATGTCTTGGCATGCCTGCGAAGACGTTGATAACAGAATTCTTTGAGGCAATTCCAGCAGCCATCTCGTACGCGTCTAGATTTGGAGTAGCAATAATCGATACATCGGCTCCTTTTCCGTCGGTCAGGTCTAACACCTCTTTAATAATAGAAGTTGGTGAGCCTTTATTCTCTCCGAGCTCAATCACAGCATCGGCTCCCATGTTTTTTGCAGCTTGTAATCGATGCTTTACTCGTCCGACAACCATCACCTTAGCACCATATAGACATTTTGCCAGCTGTAAGTGGATGAGCCCTATTGGGCCGTCTCCAAGTATCACGAAGGTTTTTTCCTCCATTACATCACTAACGAAAGAATTAATGCGCTTAAAGCCGTTAAGGCAGCATGCGAGAGGCTCAATCAATGTCGATTCCTCATTAGTAAGAGTATTGGGGAGTGGAATGAGTCCTCCAATCTTCAGAGTATTGTTTGGAATACGTACGAATTCGGCAAATCCTCCATCAAGAGAAGAACCAATTTCTCCAAGGTTAGTGCATAGGTTGTACTGTCCGCCATAACAATAAGCGCAATTCAAACAAGGCACAACAGGTGAAAGTACCACTCGTGCGCCTTCAACTAGACCAAGGTTGTAAGCATCTATATTCAGATCAGGACGTGATGATGCGATGTTGGGAGACTCTAATAGTTCCCCACAAATCTCATGCCCTAAGACAACTGGGGCCCTGACTTTAATATGTCCATTTCTATAAACGTTTACATCATATCCGCAAACTGCGCACGCATTCATTCTCACCAAAACCCCTCTCTGTTGATTGTGACCAGAGAGATGCCCATGATCTCTTTCTTCTAATGAAATATTGTTTGGAGAGTAGAAAACCGCGGCACGCATGTTGTGGCTTTTGATGATGAACCAGATCTGGTAATATAAAAGTTCGCGGTATATATAGAACTTAGGTAAGGAAGTTCCTGATAAGTCAAATATCGCTCACTGTAGCCCAATCACATAAGATCACTTTAAGACAGCGTATAGATTTATGAATAGTTCCAGACCGTCCGTGGGTAGTTTCATGGCACTAGTCTGAGTCATAAGCTGAGGCATTCTGAACATTCTTCTTTGAGAGTGAGACATTATGAGGGTAGAGGTCAATCCCTACAAACCGTCTTTTCAATTTTTTACAAATAATGCCTGTGGTTCCTCTGCCTGAGAAAGGATCCAGCACCCAATCTCCTTTTTGCGTTGCGAATCTGACTATCCTCTCTACAAGCTCTTCAGGAAAGATCGCAAAGTGCTCATTCCCGTGATGAGCCTTGGTTGCGATGTCCCATACATTTCCTGGATTCTTGCCTCTCGAATTACACACTGCAAATATTGGATAGTGTTTGTGCTCTCCAATTCTATTCCTCGTGACATGTCGCTTGAACTTTCGATAACATGTTGGACAATACTTTTCGGGATCGTAACCATATGCACTTGCTATATCACCTGTAGAGGGCAAGGATTCTGCAGTCGGAGTAGCACTCCAATTGGCAATCTTTTTTGTTATGCTAGCAATCTTTTTTTTGTCAGGATGAATTGGGCCAAATTGTAACATATTTAGGGGCTGCTCTTTATTTCGTCCCTCCTTTACTTCGTTGCCTTTGGTTCTTATCAAATCCATATTGGTGAAACAATTACTATATTTGGAGAAGAAAAGAACATATTCGTATGCCTGTGAAAAGTTGATTTGAGAACCTGAAGCTATATAGTTTCTCTTGTACCAAATGATGTCTTCTCGAAGAATGTAACCCTCTCTGACTAAACCCGCAGTTAGACGATGAGGGATCAAAAGCTTGCCATAGTTTCGCCTACTATCACCGATTACAACCCACAAACTCCCATCATCTCGCAAAAGCCTTCTACATTTTACAAAGAGTGCAATGAGCCGTTCAACAAATGTGCTATCGGAGGACTCTCCTCCAATCTCTCTGACATCGTCGCCGTATTTTCGGTGCTTATAGTAGGGAGGTGAGGTGACTATAAGGCTATACTTCTTTCTGTGTCCCGGTACCTGTGACAGCTGATCAATGACGGTGCCTGCGTCACCCTCGATGAATAATGGATACCTCGCCATCAGAGTTTCTAATGGTTTGCCTAGAAATTCAAGTTATCTTTTCTTATAAAATTAAGTTATCAATAAAATGAGGGGGTGTGTTATCATATTCTGGGAGGGGAGTTTGTGGCTTGTCGCGTACCTCAAGACGGCTCAAAGAGTGGTCGCGGAGAAGCGTATCTCGTAGAATAACATGATGGATATATTTATCAAATCGCCTTTCACGACATTTATTGTGGAAGCAGGGAACGCTAACCTCAACCAATTGTTGTGAATGCCTCAAATTCCAGGAAATTTGGCACCAGACAAAATATTATGATCGGAATGAGTTGCCCCTAGAGATAGAAAACATTGGTTGCGTTCTACTCCTGAGTTAGGCACAGATCCCCGTCACTTAAAGAGCGCTTAAGCTGAACTGAAATGTGTGTGTCGCTAGTCTCGATGCTTTATAGCACTTGTTCATTGTAACTTCGCTCAATTTCAACCAGATGTATATATGGTTCTCTTTCTATGTTGTGCTGAGCTGACGCGCAATCGTTACAAGCAGTCATTCATCTCGGATCGATTTTTATGATGTTGGCTTTTGAGACAAATAAAGATATATTATCTCTTCCCTGATGCATTTTTAGCGGGGTGGGGAAGCCAGATTCTCTAAGGAGAAGGTTAGGTTATCCCGGCGGGCTCATAACCCGCAGAGCGGTTACTTGTTACGTATGCGCGTACATGCCGTAAGTTCAAATCAACCCCCCGCTATCATGATGATGACAATATTGGCATCGACACAATTTGGGCACGATTTGTCTATCCTTATCAAGCTGCGCCTTTGCTAAGTTTTAGAGAACCACACAGGACACAAAGTTATCGCCGAAGTACTTCCCAAACTTTTCTCCATTCCATAACGATGTACGGGTTTGGTTAAATGCCTATGAGCTCTAGGAGTCGGTACAAATAGCCCAGTCTCTATCGTTCGAGGTTTTAAAATCAATATCTTTTTAGCATCTTTGTTGCGAGAACCACACTTATGACAACGAAATCCTTTGTTCTTCCCCTCAGATTTCATTCGTTTATTGCAGGTTAAACATATGGGGTTAACAGTTTCAAAGGTTTCCTTAGTTTCTAAGACTTGTAGATATTCTACATTTAGTATTCTTAGATGCTTTGAACTGGGCTTCCTGACGCCGAACCCTATCTTTATGACGTCTCCCACTTCTAGTTTAGCTGCGATGTTGACTAAATCTGTTGGTTCGTAGACAGCAGCGTTGACAACGGCCCCATTGGGATCTCTAACGCTAAACATTGCGTGGCCACCTTCAATCACCGTAGGCCTTGAATCAACTCTGCATTGGCTAAAGCCCGCAGTGTAACATTTAATTTCTTCGAATCCCATCTCATTTTGAAGATGCTGATTCGTACCCTGATTTGTTCTAAATACCAAGTGCCCTTCTAGTTTTTCACTAATCTGTAATTTTCTGAGTGCGGAGACTACAATCTCTGCACTCTCACCTCTTATCCCACAGAAAACAGGATCTGGGCCATGTGGAAGTATTAGAACTCTATGGTGTGACCTATCGTAGTTATTGAAGGTGTAAGGGAACGTCTCTGTGTCATACTGAACGACTTGTGCACTATCTAGTTTTCTTAAAGTTCCACATTTTTCCTGTTTTCTGTAAGCCACAGCTTCGAAGGTGTGGTCTTCTTGGAGAAGCGTACCAATAGCCGCTATAGATCCAACCAGCCCTTGGCCATTTCCGTCTATGAAAAAACGAATTTGATGACGTCTAGCTAATTCTTCTGCCATCTTCCTGCTCACTACATCATATAACGCCTTGCGTGCAAAACTTTGAATACTAGGTGGTATTGATTCCCCACAATAGACGGCTATTCCTGGATTAGCACCAGATGCTACTAAGTTCTCGTGGTGAACCAAATCCATTAGTCTGTCCAAAACATCTTCATGGGATGCAGTTCTGAATCTCAGGCATACAGCCCCATTGCCTCTAGTCTTCCATGGAATGTTTGGGTTCAACCTGATAAGCAGAGGATAATCAACAAATTCACTAATCTTGTGATTTAAGAGGTAGTCAGTTATTCTGTAAGCAGCATGAGTAGTGCATTTGCCTCGTGTCGAATCTGTGTCGTCTAAACCGATATGAACTACTGATGACTTTGCCAAAGTTTTAGTGTAAACCCGCATTTTTTATATACCCATGGAAGTATTTTTGATGCACTATATTGCGATTTATATCTACTTCCAATTATTATCTACTTCTGATTATTAATGAAGAGGTAAAGCAGGACTGAATCTATACGCGAAATTGCTCCGATAAATCTTGTAAAAAAAACAAAACATATTACTAATTGTCAGAAGACTAGCATTCGATAACACTGTTGCGATAATTTTCACAAGAAAGTTAGTATTTGGACTAATATTTTCTATAAGCGGCAAAGTTCAGTATTACTAAACTTATTGTTAGAGATCCTTATTTACACCGCTAATCGATAGATAGCTTGATTCTGATGGGTACTGTAAGATGTCTTAAATGCAGGGAATGTAACAGGGAATATGAGCCAGAATTTAGATATATCTGTGAGGATTGTTTTGGCCCTATAGATGTTGAATATGAAACCCCTTCTGCACTGACAAGAGAATTGTTCTCAACTAGGCAGGAGAAGTCATATTGGCGATATTTTGAACTCTTGCCAATTGCAAACAAAACTAACATTATTAGTCTAGGTACGGGATTTACTCCCCTCCAGCTAGCGGATAGACTAGGTGAACAGATTGGGGAGTTGAAGAATTTATTCATAAAGAATGACTCTGTCAATCCTACATTTTCATTTAAAGATAGACCGGCTGGGGTGGCAGTATCTAAAGCAAAAGAACTTCGGTTAAGAGCGGTCGGTTGCGCATCTACTGGGAATCTTGCTTCTGCAACAGCCGCACATGCTGCCAAGGCTAGGTTGCCTTGCTTTATTTTTGCACCCTCTGATATTGAGAGAGTAAAAATCTCTCAAGCATTGTCCTATGGTGCAGAATTTGTGGCAGTAGACGGTACTTATGATGACGCCAACAGAGTTGCATCAGTGATAGGTGATTCTAAAGGTATTGGGGTAGTCAATATCAATATGCGACCATATTACGTAGAAGGTTCAAAAACACTTGCCTTCGAAGTTGCAGAACAATTAGGTTGGCAAGTTCCAGACACTCTTATAATCCCCGTAGGTAGTGGTGCTATGCTCAACGCAGTTTGTAAGGGATTTGAGGAATTAGAAAACTTAGGGTTGATAGGTGATGTATCGAAAATGAAAATAATCGCAGCTCAACCACATGGTTGTGCACCAATAGTCGACGCTTTTAAAAACAATAGCAATGAAGTCAGGCCAATAGAAAAGCCTGAAACAATAGCAAAAAGTCTGGCTATCGGCGATCCTGGCGATGGAATGTATGTACTTAGACGTCTCGCTCAGTATAATGGTATAGCCGAGGAGGTCACAGACGAAGAGATTGTGGATGGTATCCTGGCTCTTGCAAAGACAGAGGGAATCTTTACAGAGCCTGCAGGAGGTGTATCAGTAGCAGTACTTAAAAAGTTGGTGCAGGATGGTAGGATTGATAAGGACGAAAATATTGTGTGTTATGTTACAGGTAACGGACTTAAAGCGACCGAAGCCATTGTGGACGTACTTCCAAAATTAAATGCTGTAAAGCCAGATATACAGATAGTATCGGCACTGATTAGATGATCTAGAGATTGGAGCTGACAAAGTGAGTATGGTTGAGATAGAATTTGTAATTCCGTCAGTTTTAAACAAAGGTGGAGGAGAACGAAAATTACCCATTGAGGCTGAAAGCTTGAGCGACGCCTTTCAAAAGGTGTCAGAGAAGATGGGCGAAGATTTTAAGAGAAAAGTATTTGATCTTAACGGTAAACCGAGGTCATTGATCAATATATACCTAAATGGAAAAAACATAAGATTCAGTAGCGACGGTATGGCCACGGCATTGAACAAGGACGACACTATTTACATACTTCCTGCAGTAGCAGGAGGAGGAGGAGAAGATGAGCAACTTTCCGCGGAGGAGATGCAGCGATATTCAAGGCAGATCATGCTTGAAGAAATTGGTTTCACTGGGATGGAAAAACTACGGAAGGCTACTGTGTGCGTAGTTGGAGTCGGTGGAATAGGCAATCCTGTCGCAACTATGCTCAGTGCTATGGGTGTGGGTAGACTAAGAATAATAGACAGGGATGTTATCGAAATTTCCAATCTTCACAGGCAGCATTTGTATAATGAAGATGATATCGGTAAAGTCAAAGTGGAAGTAGCTGCTGAGCGCTTACAGAAAATAAACCCAACCGCCAAAATTGAGGCAATACCGATATCTGTCACTGGATATAATGCAGAAAGCCTAGTGGATGGGGCAGACATAGTTATTGATGCGCTTGACAGCGTAGAAGCAAGATATGCATTGAATGATGCTTGTATAAAGCATAAGCTGCCGTTCATATACGCTGGAGCTCTGGGGATGCTTGGTTCGGTATGTACGATTCTTCCTGGGGAATCAGCATGTCTGCGGTGTATCTTCCCTAAATTAGAGGAGGAAGATATGCCTACTTGTAGTACAGAAGGTGTTCATCCATCGATACTTTACTTAGTTGCAGGAACGCAAGTGTCAGAAGCCGTTAAACTAATCACTGGTCAAAGGCCATCATTGGTCAATAAGCTGCTCTATATAGATCTGAACGATCTGACGATGGAGAAGGTTCAAATGTTAAGACAAGAAGCATGCCCCTCTTGTGGTTCCTCTGCTAGTATCTCAAAATCTCTGCAGCGGGCCAAGGTAGTTGCAGGAGATCAGTTATTTGTAGAGGAACTTTGTGGACGAGATAGGGGTAAGAGAACTTATACAGTTGCGCCATTTGGACTCTCTTCCTTAAGCCTCTCCATGATAATAAAAAATGCTGAGCATCTTGGATATGATGTGACGTCTCGAGGAAATTTAGGCATAACCGCCTCAGGTAGTGGTGATGAGGGGAAGGTATCAATAAGTATCCTTACAAGTGGAGCAGCTACCATTGTGGGAGCATCTAGTGAAACTGACGCACTCAAGATTTACAGGACCTTTGTGGATGGAACAATAGCGAAGAATTGACGCCAGACGCATCCAATTTTTGAAATAATTGTTCACATTTAGTTCATAAATTATCGACAGCACTCTCGACATAAGCTCTCAATTATACATCAACCTTCCCCATACAACAGGTATGTCACTTTAAGTTGTACGTTATAAACTACAGTTTGAGTCTTTCTAACACCCTTTTACCTTCTTCATCTGACAAAGGTGCACTTAGATCTTCAGTTCGTACTACATACTCCTTTCTTTCTTTTTCATCAGTTTCGTACCTCAAAATTAATTCTCCCTCCACCGGGCTCTTGTCAGAAATACGCTGGATCAATGGTGAGAATCCCACTGCAACAAGTTCCAGAAAAGACATTACAATCTCTTCGTAATAAAGGAGTGTATTATTTGCATCGTTTGAGATCAATATAGCTTCCTTATCACCCACCCTGATCGAGTCCAGCTTCATGTGAGGTGATACCGCAGATGTGTTCGATATATCACCTATTCTATTTGCTAACATTCTTCCCATCATTATGAGTTTGAGGGTGTCTGTTCCTTCTTGGAATTCTTTCTGAGTAAGATCTATCTTCCTTCGTTCATCTTTGTCTAGGTAATCAATTCTGGGCAATCTACCTTCCGATACGAGTTCCTTATAATATTCTAATGTAGTAGTAGCGCTATTGGCATCTTTTTCTTCTGGCATCAAATCTGGTAAATTGTATTCAATCTCGATTGATTTTTCGTCACTTTTTGAAGGGTCCCCTGAGAGCTTGACAGCTAACGTCTTGCCACTGTTTATTTTGATGAATGTTATGTATAGACTATTTACGTGGACAAACTCGAGTTCTCTCTCAGACGAGTCTTGAGAGTCTTCCTGGCTTGATCCAAGCCCAAAAGATCGTCGCAATTTTTCTGATATTGATTTCTTGAACCCGATCGGGATCAACAGATCGTCTACTCCTAGATCAGATACTTTTCTTCGATGTTTCCAAAACTCAGAAAACTTGGAGTCAATAGTGAAATGATATGAAAATGTAGATGAGGGCAAACTCTCAAGACTATCACTAGCGCCGGGAGAATTAGATGTGCTTGCGTTGATCACAACGATGATCTCATTTGCAGAAGTAAGAGTATACGAATAAGGATCCCTGTCTATTTTCGCTGTCAGAACCTTATTTCTCCTTTCAAGGAGAGTATCAGGCAAGTTATATTCGTCCTTCGATAGCCAGAGCTGTAGTAAAGTAATCGCATTATAGTACGAATGAATGATCCTCTCCTGTATCTCTTCTCTGTATTCATTGGCGTACTTTGTAAACTGCCCTTCAATATCCCCAATTGAGTTTATTAAAGGAGCTCTCATGCGAAAGAAAGACGATTCAGCATCTTTCTTAACGTCAGAGGAGCTTACGATGCGCTCGTGATACTTAGTGTGAAATACGTCTAAAGACGATTCTACCGAATTTTGCAAATTCCCGATCTTTCTTATAATCTCATCTTGAAAAACATCAACATTCTCCAAAACGAATCGAAGGGTGCCTACATTTTTATGAATTTCAATGATATTTGCAGAAGTAGATACAAAATCCTTTAGGACATGGATCATATTCTTATTCTCTTCCAATGGCGTATAATCCCCGTACAAATACCGCCCTTTGTTCTCTTCTTTAGTATAGTCGCCAAGCAAGTTTGAATGGGATTCGTTTTTCGTATCCATGTGGTTATACTCTTCTACCATCTTGTATATGAATTACAATATAAATTGAGGCATCTTTTGATAAACGCATAAGGTTACACCGCGTAGCTTCGCCTTTCTAAGGACTTGCTTATTCTATTGTAGGAAAGGCCAATTATCGTCAAGTCTATGTCGCCTGATCGCTCATTTAGAATTCCAGCACAAAATGATAATTTCACTAGGCCTGATCCTTACCATTTTCTTCCTGCGATATGTCTACTATAGTAGTATAGATATTGTTGGGCATAGCCTGCGTATGCACCGAAGTGCATCCTCATGCAACTAGATAGAAATCGATACTGCTGGTGACTAAGGTGATGCCTTAGGCTGCTAGTTCCCATATTGTTCTCACCAAGGAGAATTTCGTATTTGTTAGATATTATTCTCGCTATCCATGTGTCTATAGGAAATGCTTCCAATTTCTCGAGAGAAAATAGGAGGATACAATCTGCAGTCTTGTCTCCTATTCCGTAGATGTCAAGTAGAGAACGTTTAGCATCTTCATAGCTCATTCGGATAAGCTCCTGAGGAACAATTTCTCTATTGTGTATTTTTGATGCAAGCATCTTGATAGATTTGGCTCTGTAGCCTGTGCCGCAGTTAACTATCTCTGCTATGTTCGCTGCATGGAGATCCCTTGGTTTTGGAAACATAAAAAATTGGTCTCCATCAACGGTCATTTTTTTTCCAAATCGATTACATAAATTAAAAAGTATTTTGCGAATTCGCTGAATATTAATATTACTAGCACATAGGAACGAAAACATACATTGGATAGGATCCTGTCTCATAACTCGAAGGCCTGGATATCTCATCACAGAACTATGAACAAGTGGATCAAATGAAATGATATTGAGTATTTTGTCAATGTCATCATCCATTCTAAACAACCTCTTTTCCCATCCGCGATCTTCAGGAAACGAATCATATTTTATGCGACCCTTCTTCTTGTCGGCGTGTTGATCATCAATCGAAAGTTTCAACACGTGGTCGGCGTGAATCCCATACCATGCATCCCTTTTCTTTTGCCATAAGAACATCTGTCCGCTATTGATCGTTAGCTCAGGGTTAAAACATTCAGCTTTCATGGACATTTGATTCCCTTCAACCTAAATACAGATAAACCTGAACATTGTATGCGTGATCCTAATTATTTTTCAATTCTTCTTTTATTCTTCGGAGATCCTGTTGGAGATTCTGAATCAGTTTAGGAATTTCTCTTTCGGCACAGCCAAGACAGACATGTTGAAGCGATAATGACATAGTAAAATATTTGGTATTTAGTGGAATTAGGTTTTTGCAAGACACGCATTTCTTTAGCTTGTATGGATCAGTGTTCTTTATGATCATTACAAAAGCCAATCATAAATGGAAATATATTCATATTCTTTCGACGTAAATATCTGTCACAAATGGCAAGAGGTTAATCCAAACTCATCGGTGGACAGAAGCAATTTTTCATAATTGTATCAGACAGTTTTTACAGCAACAGATAAAGCTAACCCGACGATCATATCCATCTTGAGGATGAAATCATATTCGATCGGAACCTTTGGTAGAGAAGCGGAGTACATTATCGCTTTATACCTAAGGTTCGTTGGCTGGCAAGTTCGTCTGTCAAAGAATAGCAGAGGACCTGCCGACATAATCGCTGTATTCAATTCTAAGAATAATCAAAAAAAATGGCTTATACAGGTGAAGTCCTCAAGAAAGATACCGAGGATCAAAGGATATGAAATAGTTAGACTCACCGCTGCTGCAACTATCGCAGGAGGGGACCCAATAGTTGCTACGCTACATCCAATGATTGTAAATGAATCTAAAGAGTTAACAAATTTCTCCGAAGATATTGATCATGATTCAAGTTTAGCAATTAGTAATAGACGGTTTGCGATAAACTTCTTTTATCTACCTTGTTGGAGCATAATTAGACCTTAAATTATCATACCTCTTTGATTAGTTGATTGTAAAGCCTATTTCCTTGAAAGATGCCGTCTGAAATGACCCCACTTATTCTGGTTCATTTTACTAAAGATCGATGTTTCAATACTCAATTCCCGGGGGAAATTGCAGACTAATTTTTCTCTTTTTTCACCTGTCCAGAATATAAGCCTGCTACTATTTATATAATGTCAAAGCCATCTTGCTCTCATTCCATGTATGATCAGCACATTGAAAACAGCAAAAAAAAGGCCAATAGGTTAATCAACGAAACCAGCCCATACCTTTTGCAGCATGCTTACAACCCAGTAGATTGGTATCCTTGGGGTAAAAGCGCCCTTGAAAAGGCACGATCCGAGGATAAACCAATTTTCCTGAGCATAGGTTACAGTTCATGCCATTGGTGTCATGTTATGGCGCACGAATCTTTTGAAGATGAAGAGATTGCAAAGATTATGAATGAAAATTTCGTAAACATTAAAGTTGACCGAGAAGAGAGAGCCGACCTGGACGATATCTACCAACGTGTATGTCAACTTGCGGCAGGTAGTGGTGGATGGCCACTATCAGTGTTCTTGACTCCTGATCAGAAGCCGTTTTACATCGGGACATATTTTCCGAAGGTTTCTAGGTATGGAATGCCTGGATTTTTGTCTATCGTTAAGCAACTGGCTGATACATATTCTAGCAATAAGAAGGAGGTCCTTAGCGCTACCTCCGAATTCATGCGTGCATTATCAGGTGCTGCTGAAGATGTTTCTCCTAGTCGGCCTCTTGGTGTAGAACCAGAGCGCTCCCTATTAGACGAGGCTGCTGTTAGCCTGTTGCATTTTGGTGATTCTACTTATGGCGGATTTGGACAAGCTCCCAAATTCCCAAATCCATCCAATCTCCTGTTTATGTTGCGATATTATGAATTGTCGAGGATTTCTAAATTCAAGGACTTCGTTGTACTCACGGCTGATAGAATGGCATCGGGAGGTATCCACGATCATCTTGGGGGAGGGTTTGCTAGGTATTCAACAGATCAAAAATGGCTAGTCCCTCACTTTGAAAAGATGCTTTATGACAACGCTTTACTCATCCAACTTTTTTCGGAAATTTATCAGGTCACTGAGGACGAAAAGTACCTTGAAGTGTTACGTAAGAGCATTAGATACGTTCTCGAGGAGATGACTTCGCCTGAGGGATGCTTTTATTCTGCCGAGGATGCGGATTCGGAAGGAGAAGAGGGTAAATATTATTTATGGACAAAAAGGGAAATTTTGGAGATTTTGAACGATAGGACCGCTGTTGACGTATTTTGTTTATATTATGGTGTTACTGAAGGAGGGAATTTTGAGGGAAAAAATATTCTAAATCGCCAGAACAATCGAACATTTCTTTCACAAAAATTCGACAAACCTTTGCATGTTATCGATGATATTCTTAGAAGTTCCGAGGAAAAATTGTTAGAAGCAAGAAAGCAACGTGTACGTCCGGGAAAAGACGACAAAGCGATTACCTCGTGGAATTCTCTTATGATCTCTGCACTAGTAAAGGCATATCGAGTTACATCAGAAGAGACCTATCTCAAGGCTGCAGTAAGGGCAGCAGATTTCATAGAGGCCAGAATGTCGTCCCCAGATGGAAGGCTTTACAGGATTTTCAAAAACGGTAAGGCTAAATTGAACAGTTATCTAGATGACTATGCTTTCTATGTGAATTCATTGATTGATCTGTTCGAAGTTCTTCCGATACCTCGTTATGTGAACTCCGCCCTCACGCACACAGATTTTATGTTGGATCATTTCTGGGATACACAGCGGAATGATGGATTTTTCTTTACATCGGACGACCATGAGGAACTAATAATAAGGACAAAAAATTACTACGACCTTGCCATCCCTAGTGGCAACTCCGTCGCAGCATTGAATCTGTTGAGGTTATACCATTTTTCTCAAAGAAATGAATTCCTGAAGAAATCGGAAGATATCTTTAAGTCTGTATCATCTATTGCCAGAGATAATCCATTCGGTTTCGGACATTTGCTTATCTCATTATATACGTATGTGAAAAAGCCGATCGAGTTCACAGTGGTCAAAGGAAGCGAACCAAATGAGGACACCTTCTACAAGATGCTAACCCTACTAAATAAGGCATATATCCCCAATGGTATATTTACATTCGTAAAATCAGGTACAGACCTTGACCAACTAGATCTATTCCCGTTCTTCAAAGGGAAATTGAAACCTACAAGTCCCCAAGAAAATCGTTCAACCCGTGCATATGTTTGTAAGAATTTCGTCTGTTCTCCTCCTATGCATACATTTCACGAATTGGAAAATTATATGAAGACAAACAGTTTGGTTAGGGATTGAACAACTAGATCGGCATTGTCATATGAATAAATCAAATCTTAGGTCAAATGCTACTGTAATGGCGGAGATCTTGTGTAAAATGGCCAGGCATGGGTGCGAAGTCGAATTCAAGCCGGATCGATTTCATTTGGATTTGATGTTAGGGCACACACGACCTCTTTCCCCAGGGATAATTGTTACTCTCAGGAAAAATGGGTTTGATTACTGTTTCTTAGATAATGTAAAATATACAGACGCAGACGGTAAGAGTAGATTTCGTTCACATTTTAGATGCATACTCTATACGCCCTGCACGCTCGCACTATCGATCTCAAATAGCGGCAATTTTATTTACTATCCAATTATGCAAGGTAGCCGCTCCCATAACAATATATGATTGAGGAGTAACTTCGAAGTCATTTTTGAACTCAACAATTTGCTCCTTCAAAATTTAAAATCAATTAATGGGGGCGAATTTTATAGAGACAAGGTTATGTTACAAACTATCAGACTCTATATAGATATTTAGACAATTTAATAAAGAGCAGATAATATGAGTATGGATTTCGGTTCTTTAGCGTCGAGTGCTACCCCAATAGCCGTAGGAGGGATAGCAGGATTTCTTGTGGGATATGCTATAAAAAAGGTGATCAAAATTGTCCTAATTATCGCAGGATTAATGATAGTTGCCATTGTAACCCTTGGGTATCAGCAATATGTTTCGGTTGATTGGAACATGGTACAAGAAGCAGGGTCGGGGTTGATGGGTAATGTAAGCAATACGAAGCTCCCGGGAACTGAACAAAGTATTTCTTCAGTTATGGCAGCTTTTGGAATTCCCCTAGTGGGTAGCCTGGCGGCTGGTTTTATACTGGGATTCATCAAAGGTTAGCAAAGACGATAAATAAACATCAGCATTCGTCCGACCGCATG
>JBOGPP010000033.1:0-9153 GCA_050748485.1 Nitrososphaeraceae archaeon
GTAGTACAGCAAAGAGGGATAAGAATTTCAAGTGTTCCTCTTTTTGTAATTATTTCCCTTAGTTTCTTGGTTTCATTCATAAGTAGTTCGGCATCGTACCCATCAAATCCACAAGAATCTTGCTTCAAGTTCTTTCCCTGTCTCTGCAGCTGATTCTGAATAACTGGTAGTTCTCTTCTGTTAGCTACCGATTTTGCAGCGTATGCTTTAGTTTCCATTTTTACACTTACTTTACCTAGTTTCTCTTGATAACTTAAATAGTTTCTCTAGTAAACATATTAGTATGATAGATTGCTCATAAGTTTGATCCTAAAGCCTTGGGCGCATTGCACCACTGAGATTCCATTACGCTCAAGTATTAAGGCTAAATCTCTATATTGTTCAGCAAGACTAACTCCCACAGACATTTTCCAATCATCTATTATTCCACTAACCGCCGCTGGACTTACGCTGCACTGAACTGAAACTTTATTCCTAGACTGACCCTCCAGCCATTTCTGTACGACTGCCGATCTGGAAGACTCAGGTAACTTTCTTGGCATTGTAAATCCTATACTTTGAGATTTGTTTTTAAGTCTTAAGTCAAATGTGTCAAATAGGTGGTCGAATAGGTGGTCAAACAGGTCAAATGTAAATCTCATCTCAACGAAGCATCAAAAGGAGTTAGTCGGGACACTTCGATAAAAATTGATGTTTAATATATTATGAATATCAATGAGCGGAGATACATTTTCTAGAACTAACAGGATAATTGCTTAATGAATGGGAGGCATTTTCTAGTACCTGCGAGTGGCCAACTCACATACCGAGTCTTGATTTCGATTGTGGATAATTCTTGCCAAAATATATCAGTTGATATCTAAAGGAGCTTGACTTTTAAAATAGATGTTTTATTGAAAAATTGTATAAAGTTAGTTATAATATTCCCGATAGTGAGAAGCGTAGCTATCTGATACTTCTTTGTGCATGATATCCTGCAAAAATTGCCTTCTAATCAGAGTTCCATATGTGACCAAGTCACGTGCAAGCATCTTTATTCTATTAGATAGAATAGAATTGATTGGATTTCCTGCCGAATTAAAGTCATCTGCCCCATTAATCGATATATTATAGGGCATACTCCACCCATAACATTGACGAACTGTTGTACGCATTTGATCTGCAACGGTTAATCCTTTTTCATGAGATGCTATAATATATCCGAAGGTTTTCCCCGCAAATTCTTCCCAGAAATAATCGAGAAAGTTTTTTATTGCGCCAGACATAGATCCATGATAATCCGGAGATGCCAAGACAAAAGCATCAGCCCACTTGATGGCCTTTGTAACTGTATCTAGAACATTTTCGCGATTACCATTAACATCTTGATACAATTCTTCTGGCACAGATCTACTCGGATCGTATATAGGCAACCTTACTTCGCGTAATTCGAGCAATTGTGAGCCAGCTCCATACTTTTTTGCGTCCTCTAGCACCAATCTTAGAGCGTGTGTACTGTAGGATCCTTTTCGCATACTGCCAGCAACACCTAGAACATTTACTGGAGCACCTGGATGCATTTTAGAAAGATTGTCATTTTGCCCTAGCTTTAAAGTTTGAATTTGAGATTTAGTGATACTAATCATAACATATATAATTGAAATTGCCTATTTATAAACAGTCTGGTTTACAAATTATACAAAAACAATAGGATAAGGTGTTCGCTTCTATTCAAGATATATCAATTTAGTTAGTTCCAATGGAGCACTTCTACAGATAACCGTCTTTCCTTTCTTTTATCAGAAATTTACATACAGCATCACCCTTGGCGGCTCTATGGGTTGTCTTGATTTCTGCATTAAGAAGCTTTTCAAATAATTCAGTTTCGATTGAGCATGCCTCCCAATGCTTTTCAGCGATGTGTATAATCGGACAATTATATTCTAATAAGACATGCTTTTTGCCACCCTTTGACTCCTTCTTTGACTCAGCCATATACCCTTCTTCATCTCTAATTCTAGCTAATTCCTTCACTTGTCTGTCAAAATCCATATCCTTAAGGCGCTTATAGTATAGATCAAAGAGTTCACTCTGACGCTCTCGCAGAACCTTTTCAACGCCTTCTTTGCCCATATTTCTCTCGATGAAATCGAGCGCTTGTGTTGCGATTGCGCTGTATGATTTTGGAAAAACTGTCTTACTATGACTAGTCAGCTGGTAAATCATTTTTGGTCTGCCTACATGTCCTCTATTTTCAGTCGCTTCTACCAGGCCCCTTTGTTGTAATGATGAAAGATGTTTGTGGACTGCCATTCTTGAAATCTTCATTACTTCAGCCAGATCTTCAAGACCTGCCTGGTGCATGACTTTAAGGTAGTACAACAGCTTTTTCTTTGGTGCGCTAAATCCATCCGCAAAGCTTTCTAAATTACGTGACGTAGGCATCGTATTTACATGATTAGTAACACTCATTCATAAACCATTTGGTTTATAAATATGTTGATGGGAGAAAATTCAGATGGGGATGATTCTTCTTTTCCATACGGAGAAGGACATACGATATCATGTTCATATCCTGCATCACCATTGAACCAAAATACATTGGTTCCTGGACTTACAACCGCAATTTCAGGCACATTTAGATTTATTTGAATTTGGTGCTAATGAGAATATTAAAGTTCTAAGCATATAATTTTGTTTCTGAGAGTTTATGACCATATTATCTAATTATTTTACATGTTCAATGACAGTAGTATCCTAAATTTTGTATTGAGAATAATAGGGCTAGCTCTTATATAAGACAAGTTATAAATGTACAATGAAATTTTAATAAATGCCATCTCGTCACTCCAAACGTTCTGATTCGAGTAGTATTAGTGACAATACAGGCAAACTTCCTTCATCATTTGATGTTGTGTCTATTCTTTCAAATCTGGGGATTAAATACTCTATTTATAACTCAAAGGAAGATTTTGATTCAACGAGCATTTATGGCGTAAAGGATTTAAAAAGTGCCTCAAGTGGAGATTTATCATTTTGTTCGTTCGATGATGCAGAAAAGGCCATAATGGGTATATCAAAATCAAATGCTAAGGTCATCATTTGTCACCAATCGCTAGAGGGCTTAGTATACCCCAGATCAGGAAAGCAACAATGTTTGATATTCGTAAAAAAGCCTAGAATGGTCGTGATGAAGATCATAAATGAAATCTATTATTCTCCTTCTGTAAATAAAAAGAAGCGAAATCATCAGAATGAGAAGATTCTGACAGTTTCTCCAACTACAACTGTATCCAAATTAGCAAGAATAGGTAAGAATTGCACAATCGGTACCTTTACCAAGATAGGAGATAAGTGTATAATAGGAGATAACACAGTTGTTGGTGATCGTGTAATAATAGAACAGAATACGAGGATTGGTAAGAATTGTATTATACAACCTGGAACAGTTATTGGAGCTGATGGCTTTGCATATGAGAGACTGGAGGATACTCTTGAGCTGCAAAAGTTTCCACATATTGGAGGAGTAATTATAGGTGATAACGTAGAGATTTGTTCTAACTGTTCTATAGCAAGGGGCTCACTGTCTGATACAATAATTGGAGAGGGAACCAAGATTGATGCTCTAGTGCATATAGCTCATAATGTAGAAATAGGAAGAAATTGTGCCTTGACAGCGGGAACTATTATAGGAGGAAGTACGAGAATTGGGAATATGTGCTGGACTGGTCTGAATTCAACTATAAAACATAAAGTCAAGATTGGAAATAAAGTAATTATTGGTAGCGGTGCATCTGTAATTAATAATATTGATGATGAAGATATAGTTGCAGGAGTTCCTGCAAAATCAATAAAGCATAAAGTTAGATCTAATCAGCTATTTCTTATGGCAGGACATAAAAGTCATACAAGTAACGGTCTGAAAAGAGATACTGACAATAACAACACCATAAGTATAGAAAAGTAGAAGCAGACTTTGTATCCATCTGTGATTTTCTTGCTGTAAAATCTCGAAACCGAAATATCTACGGGAGCAACATTAATTTGCATGGCATATCCGCACCACCTTATTGGAAACTACACGAAAATGCAAATTGGATGCTGTTCCATTGTAGTAATGAATAGGTATTCATAATATGGCGTCTTGGTCTGCTCTAGGGTTCTGACCTTCAAAGCCTGCTGATCGACTAGGCTACTGGCTTGCAAGCTACATACTACTATATTCTGAGATCAATGAGAGAATATTTCGTTCGGAGGGTATATTCTTCTCGTGCCACACTGCTCGCTATAGCCCCTTTTTGTATGCCTAGGCCTTGAACAAAACCAAGTCCCACATTTCCCGTTCTATGATGGCGTTCAATCACTGAGAGCTTTGCCAAGTCTCTATTAGGATCTGCGATCGCTTCATATTCTCCACCAATTTTCGCCTGAAGAGCTCTTTTTTGGGTTGTACTGAGGAACTAGGGAGCACTCATACCTGTTTCTAGCATGCCTTTCTCCATCTGCCTTTCCCTTTGTTCTACAAGTTTGTCCAAGTTCAGTTGCTTACTATACCCTTCCGCAAGTAGTTCATTTACATGAAGCACAGCTGGGTTCGTGTTTTCGTACGGGCTACCAACTCTAAGCGGTAATGCATCTGCTTCTTCCTGGTCTAGGATTACACTACCTGGTGGAACAAATTTGTTATCAGGAATTGAAACTCCATTTGAGATTGTGCTCGAAATACCTATCGCAACATTGTTGCCAACTTTTGCATCAAAGATTATACTCTTCATACCAACAAAAGTATTGTTTCCCACCCAGGCAGGTCCATGAACCATTGAATCATGTGCTAAGCTTGTATTTGTTCCAACAAATATTGAATAACCCTCTGAAAACTGAGAGCTATTTGCCATTAGTCTATCACCAGCTTCAGAATATCTCCTTCCCTCAATATTCTTGCCTTTTTCGGTAGTTTCAAGTCCATGCAATATTGCACCGTCCTGCATATTGGAATAATCACTGACATGAATAGGAGTCCCCTCATCTCCTCTACATACTGCTGTAGGAGCAACCAATACAAGTTTACCGATATAACAATTGCCAATGACTACTGCAAAGGGATGAATGAAAGCTGTTTCTTGAATTTCTGGTAATGATATGTTTGTATTAAAATCTGTTTTGATATTTGAATGGATATTGGGCCATTCTTTGCTGTATGGAGAAAGATTATTGGATTCATTTGTCATGATAATTAGAGAACTGTTTCCTCCTCTTGAAGAGATCAGGTCTTCACCGTTTATTGCAATGGCATGTGTTACTAAATGCATTACGCCTATTCCAATAGCTGTAAGCATAATCATTATTGCTACTAATACAATTAATCTTTCATTATGCTTGGCCATAGTCATTGCGATCTGTCTCGCAATATTTTTTCTTCTAGTCATTCTAGAGATGAAAGCAGTTGCTAATATATTTCTATTATGCCCAAGCCGACGCCCAATGGACGAATTGTCTTAGGATTAGTTACAATCTGGTTTTTCTCTTTTGTTGCCAAGGTATCATCTGTTGCTTCGTCGAACTCTGAAAATAAAAGACCTCTTGCTTATCTTCATCAATTTCTGAATATCGTAATATCTCCCCTGACAGCGCATCAACAATACGCAGATTATTTTCATAATCATGGTTAGTCTGATCAATATCAGCAGAGCCGTATGCTAGATCTCTTCATTTGTTAATGAGATAAAATATAATCCAATCAACTTGGTAGCGTCGTGTACTGGGATAACGCGTTTGAAAACTGACTAACAGATATCGGGCAAAGTATTTAGTATTAATATCAATAATTCTTTTACCTAAAATATTCTCGGAGTTTATATCAGTTTTCTCAGCAGTAGTCTACTATAGACGGATGCTAAAAGTTTTAGTAAGATACAAACCCTTCAATCGACATGTTTTCCAAACAAGGCACTTATTTTTTGTTTCAGGTCCTTATTTGCTTGGACTTCTGGGAATATTGTTTATAGAGGTCGTGGTACTGGTATATGAAATACTTGGATATAAGATGATGATAGATAAGCTGAAGATTGAAGACGATAGATCAGATCTGGGGTTAGAAGATTCTCATGGAGACCCAAATAGAATGAAAGTAGCTCATGAAAAGAGGATCAATCTTTACAAACGATTTCTCAACCAAGACGACCTTAGTGATTTGGACAGGATTAGTTTGAAGATAAAAGAGAATGGGCTTTATGCCGCCTTTTAATTTCAATAATGGAAAAGGAAACTAGCAAGAAAATTGCAGGACTAACCAAACGTGTACATACACTAGAGTAGGCGATTCAACCGGATAATGGATGAATGACAACGAGTTATCAATTAATCCCAAGTCATGTCTAGACAGGATTAGTAAAGCCCAGTTTGTTGACAACAATTTTGAAGTCATAATAAGTTATATATTTTGTTACTATTCGCATATTATATACGTGGAAATATAATTAAAGTTAAACTAGGTTTAGCACTTAATTTCATAATTCACTTATTTTAGATAATCTGCGTGTAAGGAGGGATAGCTGAAAAGAACTTGTAAATATTAACTGACTATTCCATAAGATATTTCAAGAAAAACATCATCCATATCTGTTGTAGGATATCGAGATTTTAATATTTGGTATTTTTAAAAGGGACCTATCAATTTCCATGAACTATAAGGTCAACAATTGAGTGAGACAGTATATGTACAACTATTATATAGTTTGTAGTTTTATTCAGCCGCGATGACCTCGAACATAAATAAAAAAATGTGGGCTACATTATTTGTAGCAGCAGCCGCTTTAGCAACAGCGGCAGTAGCATCTGCAGGTGGATTATCTATGATTATACCTGCATTTGCACAAGGTGGAAATATGACAGACGGAGGAAATACTACTGAAGGAAGTATGCCCCCGCCTCCACCAGATACAAGCGGTGGAATGGCATCACCACCTCCTCCAGCAATGACACCATGAGTCGCAAGCTTGCTCACAAATAGTAAATGCGACTAAACCTATTTTTTTCCATTATATCATTTGGACTCGTTAATGTTTCATGTCAAACAATATGCCAATAATTGATCCTTGGAATTTTTCCATCACTTCTGAACGTTGGTTTTCAATGACAATAGCGATATTAGCAGGATCTCGGAACATAGAACATGGTTTGTGATTCAGTCTACCAAGTAAAATAATAGCTTTACCTTATTAGCTGTATATTCGATTAATGTATAATCCCATTCCATATGGACTTTTATCTAACGTTGATCCTTGTCTTGTGCTTTTTTCTTCATATATTCAGCCATTCGCTTAGTAATTTCTTCTTTTGATAAATCTTCTTTGTGTGTAGAAATCCACCATTGATTTCCAAACTGGTCCTTTACACCTGCGCTACGATCACCGTAGAACTGATCGGCTGGCTGCATGGAAGACGTCGCCCCCGCTTCCAGTGCTCGTTGATAAGTAGCATCACAATTTTCTACATACAGATGGATCCCAGCTGTTGTAGATTTGTAATCTTCACCACCCATTGCCTCGGATAACATGATTACAGAATCGCCAAGTCTAAGTTCAGCATGGCCTACACTACCATCAGGCATAGAGTAGCGTTCAGTTTCCTTCGCATCAAACGCCTTTTTGACAAAGTCGATTAGTTTGTCTGCACCTTGAACTAGCAAATATGGTGTAACGGTATGATAACCATCAGGAATCGGTTTGATAGAGGTCATTGCGTCTTATTTCTGATCGCTAATTCTTATAGCTTTCTGTCCAATAAGATGAGACTCTCCTATAATCATTGACAGTAGACTCGCTGTACTGATTACTAAGGAGCGTGGTTATAAAAATGCCTTATATCTCTCGAAGGAATTATGAATAGTTTGTCTTCGTATCTGAATACCCTAGAGTGGCAAACTTAGGTCTACAAACGGTCTCCTGACTACTATCAAGTTGGATTTACTCATAAAAAATAGTATACCATATATAGCTAACAAGTCTGCAAGGGATCAGAGGTATAGTTGTCACAAGAGGAATCAATATTAATGCGAGTAACGTACAGCTTGACAGTACTTTGTCAATTCATTCAAGAAATGAGACCAACCTTCATCCTGCTTTTTAGCAATTTCGCCTGCATTAAATCCTATGTGTGACAACTTGAGTCTAGTTTTATCATTGTCGATCTTCTCCAGTTCCCAGGTTACAACTGTATTCGGAAAAGTTTGCGATATTCGGTTCCCGAAAGATGTTTCTGTCATGGACAGTGCAGAGGACAGCCGATCTAAAAAATAGAGGTAGTTAGAATGACCATGAAATTCCGGTATTGCAAAGTACACATTTGATTTAATAGTCTTTGTTGTGCATTATAATTAAATAACAAAAGGTGCAATGTGGATGAGTAAAATTTTCAGTAATAATAGGCATTTCTTGTTGTATACTCTAAAGTGGATGAGCATATACATAGCTATAGGATTCATTGCAGCCCTATTATTGCCATTCCCTGCATCTCTGATCGGAGCAATCGGAGGATTTATGCTAGTTAACTTCTTAAGGACGCGCTTTATGTTGAAAAAGATGGGGATTAGTATGAGAGGATTATTTGGTTCGCTGCGGTCGTCAGACGTAAGCCCTTCTAGGTATGGATATAATCCGATAAAATACTACTGCATGAGTTGTGGTAATGAACACAAAGAAATTGCATGCCCTAAATGTGGTTCAAAAATGAAGAGAGTGGGATAAATTAGCACAATACCAATGATGAGATGGCCGGAAGAAGTCGATTGTTGGGAACCTAAAATTGCAAAAAAAATGAATCTACAAAAAGCGCGAGGGAAATTGTGATGGGGTTCATAGAGGCTTTGGAGAGAAAAGACTTCAAAGCTGTTAGAAGGATATAAGCAATAACATATCGGTCTGGCGTCCGGGCCTGTTGAACTAACAACTTTCAACCAAGCTGAGCCATTCACGACCTATCTGGAATACGCGAACCTATCCAGATTAGATCTCAAGAAGGAATTCGCGGATATCAACGATGTCTGCCTCCTATACGAAATGACTTATCGCGAGCCACCTGTGACAACCTTTGTATGTGGATGGTTTCACGTGAATGAGGATGGGAGAATAAGTTCATTAAGGTTCGTTCTAGATCCAAGAATTTTGTTCCAGCCGA
>JBOGPP010000034.1:0-11614 GCA_050748485.1 Nitrososphaeraceae archaeon
AAATCATCAATATTAGTATCAAGTTTTGTAAAGCGTTCAATTCTTACCATATAATTGTTGTATTCTACTCTGTAGTACAAAAGAACTCTGATGCACCAGTAATATAGGTGTTATTTAATACTCTCAATCTTCATTTGGTCCTGGCTAGTAATAGTAATACCCTGGAGAGAAACTGGAGTATCACCACAATCCAAATTGTAAGATAAAGCATTAAATTTACGGCAATAAATTCAAATGAACTAATTAGTGGACACACTTGAAATATTCATTGATTGTGCATTGCATGCGTTACAGCAATATTTAAGTGTCATAAAAAAGAGAATAAATTGGTGACAGGATATTTCTACAAATAATAGTAGTAATAATACGGACCATCCTCCAGGTCAGAATAATGCCTCTCAGGATAACACGAATTTTGGAGAAAGTACCAAAAAAGACAATAGGGCTACCAGCCTAAAGGTTGCAGAAGCAGAACAACGCGATGTCGGACGAAAGATTGCACGTGTGGATCCCAAAGTAGCTGAACGTCTAAGCATTTCAAGTGGAGACGCATTAGAATTATCATCACTTGGAAAGAAAACAACTGCCCTTAGCTGGCCTGCACGAAGTACAGATACAGGCAGTGGATTGATTCGTATTGATGGCTACACACGAAATAGGCTTGACGTTGGTATCAACGATCAAATTGAAGTTAAAAAGGTTCAATCCAAGGAAGCAAAGACCATCACCTTTGCCCCTACCGAACCACTAAGAATTGTTGGAGCAGAGGAGTATCTTGCAGAGTATCTTAATGGACAATTGATGACGAAGGGCGATACAATACCTTTGAGTGTTATGGGTCAAAGAATTGATCTAGTAGTGATTGCTACAAACCCATCTGGTCCCGTAATAATCACTCCATCTACAAAGATTACCGTCTCTGAGGAGAGCGCGAAGGCAGTGCAAGTGTCAAAAGAGGGAGGAGCTCCTTCTATAACGTATGAGGATATAGGAGGGTTGGGAAACGCAGTTGGCCGAGTAAGAGAGATGATCGAGCTTCCTCTGAGACATCCAGAATTATTCAAGAGACTGGGGGTAGAAGCACCCAAGGGCGTTCTCCTTCATGGTCCTCCTGGAACTGGAAAGACCTTGTTGGCCAAGGCAGTAGCTAATGAAACTAATGCTAATTTCTATACTATAGGCGGTCCAGAAATAATGAGTAAATATTATGGAGAGTCAGAAGAGAAATTACGCAATGTATTTCAACAGGCTGAAAAAAATGCACCTTCAATTATTTTCATTGATGAAATCGATTCGATTGCTCCAAAACGAGCAGAAGTGACAGGAGAAGTCGAGAGAAGAATCGTAGCCCAACTGCTTTCCCTTATGGACGGTATGTCTACAAGGGGAAAAGTAGTGGTGATAGGGGCTACGAATAGAGTTAATGCTATCGACGAGGCTCTACGACGTCCAGGCAGATTTGATAGAGAAATAGAGATCGGTGTGCCAGATAGGCATGGCAGATTAGAAATATTGCAGATACACACAAGGGGAATGCCACTTGCAAAAGATGTAAAATTGGAAAAGCTGGCAGATATTTCCCATGGATATGTGGGAGCGGACCTTCATGCCCTGACAAGGGAAGCAGGACTTGGAGCGCTAAGGCGAGTCCTGCCTGAAGTTGACTTAACTTCAGAAAACATACCAGCTGAAACATTGAGGAAAATCATAGTTACTATGCAGGATTTCATGGATGTTGTCAGGGAAATGGAACCATCTGCGATGAGAGAAGTATTCGTAGAGGTCCCTGATGTGAAATGGGATGATATTGGCGGATTATCATCGATAAAGCAGGAATTGCAAGAAGCCGTAGAATGGCCACTTAAGTATCAGGGTATATTTACCTATGCTGACGCCACACCTCCAAAAGGGATTTTACTATACGGTCCTCCTGGAACAGGTAAAACATTGATGGCCAAGGCAGCAGCAAATGAGAGCGAAGCCAATTTTATAAGCATTAAAGGTCCAGAGCTTATTTCAAAATGGGTCGGCGAGTCAGAGAAAGGAGTTCGTGAAGTGTTCAGGAAGGCCAGGCAGGCGGCTCCATGTATTATTTTCTTTGATGAAATAGATGCCATCGCCCCAAGACGAGGCGGCGACATTGGAGACTCTCATGTAACTGAGAGATTAATAAGCCAACTCTTGACAGAGTTAGATGGACTTGAGGTATTGACCAACGTCATTGTCATTGGTGCTACTAATCGTCCTGACATTATAGATGCTGCTCTGCTAAGACCAGGCAGGTTCGATAGATTGCTTTATGTCCCCTCGCCAGATAGAGATTCGCGAATCCAAATAATAAAGATTCATACAAATAAGAAACCTCTAGCAGAAGATGTGGATATTCAAAAATTGGCGGATCTTACGGATAGGTATACAGGTGCTGATATTTCATCTCTGTCCTCTGCGGCAGTTATGCTAGCACTACGAGAACATGTCACAAAATACAAGGACCCTAAAGAAGCAGATGCACATGTCAAAGAACTTAAAATACATATGAGGCATTTTGAAGAGGCTGTCAAGAAGATTAGGCCGTTGTCAATCCAGGAATTGAACATGTATAAGGGGATATCCGAACAATTTGGACAGCCTAATGTCGGAGCGGCAGCAGCGCCGCCAAAGAATATTGGAACTGGTTAGCTCATAAGAGTTACGCCTAGACTAACCATAATCCTTTATCGACAAAGTAGGCATGGTTCCATCTCAAACTAGTATTAACAGCCAGAATTACCTCTGATATGTATCTACCTTTACAATATTTTGGAATTATATGATGAAGTATGAGGTTCTTGATGTTTGTAGATACTTTAACATACTGATCGAAATGATTTTACGGTTACAATACCTGGTTAAAAACTATGAAAAAAGTCTGAATTAAGAACTCATGACCGGAATATCTATGATAAAAATATCTGCACTTTAGCTCATTGTTCGAATAAATATTATCCAGCAATTTTGATCGTGATAAACTAGTATTAAATGTATCACGATCTTGTTACTCGCAGTGATATGAAGTTTAAGTCTGGCTGAAAACATACTAATCAATCATAGAAATGATTCATGACCAAGCTACTAGCACTACGAATTAGATCCAGAATCATAATTAGTACGGATAGCCTGTCTATACCATTCCTCCTTAGATTCGTCATCAAATTCTAAATCTATTTCTTTAATTTCTTCCTGCGAGAAATCATCGAATTCGGTCTGTTCCAATCCTAACTGCTTTTGTAGCTTTCTTATCTGGCCTACAAATTTCTTTATGTCTTGTATTTCAAAATTCTTTTTTGCAACAATGTAACCGTTCCAGGATTTGCACAGCGCTATCCATGTCTGTGTAACAGTATATCCACAACTTAACATCTTATCCTCAGGCTGAGGTCGAATCTTTGCCATGGACTTGCAATAATAGGCGGGTCTATACGGCAGATAGGTATATGTCCATCTAGGTCCGGATGAATAACGGACATGTCCTTTTTTCTCATTGGCCTTCTTACGAAGCCATTCCTTATTGTAACGTCTACCCTTAGATGTGTACCTTCTTATAACAAAGTATCTATTATCAAAGATTCTTTTCTTCAATCTATAATCAAATGTAGGGTATTAACACTTAAAAGACTTCTCTAATACTAATGGATCTGATCCTACCAAAGTTGTATAGAATCAGCAACTATCTATTATCTGGCTATTCTGCATTAAATGATTGCGAGAGATTAGGATACTTACGGTTTTGTACCAAGTGAATCGGCCTGCTCTCCTCTTTGTTTTTGCTCTTTGAAATGTATATTCAATCTTTTCCTTTCTATTCTTTGCTGGTTCAGTTCATACAATTTGTTCCTTGTACACTCGAGTATAAAATCGGGAACGCTTCGATACCACCCATTTTTCACCAGACCTTTATCAATAGCATCATAAATTTCTTGAGGAACATTCATATGCTTAGACTTTCTCATACAACTTAAATTAGATTTCTTATTGCTTATATAACTTTGGTCAGTCATTATTTGTTTCAATCTCTAAACATCCTTGTGCCTTGATGTGGCCATGGCTTTTAAATGACTATATCCTGTCATTGCTGGAATCGATATATTGAGTAAAATTCTGTGTCAATAAGATGACTTCCTATAGTCATCATTATGACAATATATTTTATCATACTTCATCAATCCGGTAGTTGTTGTGATACTTATGTTTTCATATAGAAAGTTTATAAGTTTTTGCATATATCAGGAGATAATATTCGCCTACCAAGGGATGTACTCGACTGCAGGTCATCTGTTGCACCGCGAACGGTTTTGCCCAGAGCCTTCCATTCCAATTCTGCCGATGAATCAAATAGAGGATGTTGTCAGATTCAAAGTGTAGATTGTGGCATACTAATCAGCTAATTTGAATTTTCATCAATCAATATTTTTCAGAGTCGAAGATTCTCATACTCTCCATGATTATGATGCCTCTCCATTAGATTCCTACTTCTACATCTTCTTTTGAACTAACCTACAAAAGTCTACTGGAAATAGCACTCTACAAACTGAAGATTTTAGCGTAACTAGGCGAATCGAATTCTTCGACTTTAATAATTCTTTAAAGCTTGATTCAGATTTTGTCCTAATATAGTGTAGCGCCAAGGATCGATTAGTGCCGTCCACTATCAATCGTTTATTGATAAACGTGTCGAATGCAATAACAACTTCGATATCATCATACAATCCCTTGTTTTCAAATGATTTAATTATTTCATGGGTTTTCTTAAATTCAGCATTTGATTCTAATTCTTTAAAAATTTCGGCCGCTTTCTCCTTGAAAAGATAGTTAATCGAACTATCTTTTCCTGGTCCACTCTCTCCAGCTGTTTTTTTTATATCTTAATATATAACAATTTAAAAGTTGATCCATATCGCTCCACTTCTTTACCGTTTTCGATTCACATGCGCCTAAGTTGCGGAATACATTTAGTAGATCACGGTCGTTCTCAAACCCATAATCCTTGAGTGCATAATAAGAAATCCATTGGATAGTATCAACTCCCCAGTTTCGACTTCGATATTTTGTGTTTAAAGGTGGTATCATTTAGGTGATAATTAGCATTATAGAACATAACTATGTAACACTCTAATGATGCTAATCTTTGACAATTAATTCAAAGTCATCATAGTATGTTAGTATCGTCTAACTTTTTTAGAATGCGCTACATTTATAAACACTATGCAACATTAGAGAAATCAGAAAAAATGAATAGCATGGGATTTTCTGCGCCCGTCGTGGTTATCGGCGGCGCGATTTTGTTTGGAATTGTTTTCTGGACATTTTCTAACGTAGGTGATGTAATTGTTTTCTGGACATTTTCTAACGTAGGTGATGTTGTTCAAGGTCAACAAGATACAAATCTCGACAAGCTGGTTATTGCAGTTGTGCCACAGGGAGATATTAGTGAATTTGAAGCACAGCAGCAGTCACTTGAAGAATATTTTTCAAGCAAGATTGGTACTGAAGTGGAGCTATTCTATCCAATAGACGATACGACAACATTGGCTTCATTAGGATCTGGATCTACGCATATAGCATTCATGAGCAGCAGACCAGCTCTTCTAGCACATGAACAGAATGACGGCAAAGTTTTGGCTTTCATGGCAGATCTGAGACCGTTTAATGCAACAGGAGGAAATGAGATTCTAGGGACTTCTTACATGAGCCAGTATTGGACCCTTAAAGAAAGGGCTGACATTAACTCATTGCAGGAGATGCGTGATAAATCTGTAGCATTTTCTGGCCCTCTTTCAACTGGAGGGTATTTGTTCCCTGTGGCTGAACTAGTTAAACTAGGTTTAATAGCATCTGGTGATGATCCAAATGTATTTTTTAGTGATATACTCTTTAGTGGTGGTTATCAACAGTCTCTGGTTGCATTACTAAATGGAGAAGTTGATGTAGCGGCAGGCGATGACTGGGCCATTTTCACCTTTCTAACTCCCGATCAACAATCAAGAATCAAAGTACTTGATAGCTTTGGTCCAGTACCAACTCACAGTGCAGTATACAGGACGGATTTAGTATCACCAGAATTAATCGGAGCTTTTGAAGAAGCTATGATAGATTTAAAGAGAGAACGTCCTGAACTCCTTGATAGCGCTTTATTTGGTGCAACTGAATATGTACCTGTAGAACATGACGAGCACTTGGGCAGTCTAGAGAGCGCCCTTAACGTTACCAGAATTCCGCATTTGTAGAAATTGTCGTCGATGGCTAGTTCGATAAGTGAAATTGTTGACAATAATTCGAGACTCGATATTTGGGTAGACAATATTTCAGTGAGAACTTCCTCAAATCGTCCTATTTTAAGTAACATTAGCCTTGAAATTAAAGAAGGCGAGATTATTGCAATTCTAGGACAGAGCGGAGCCGGAAAATCTACTTTACTGCGGACCATGGCAGGGCTAACTAAACCCTCAAAGAATAGAGTATTGTTTAATAATATCGATTTGTTCTCACTCAACAAAAAGGACAAGCTTCTGCTTAGAAGAAAGATTGGTTATGTTCCTCAGCAGTTCAAGCTAATCAAACAATTAAGTGTTTTTGAGAATGTAATGATTGGAAGAATGGGGTATCTAGGAACTATATCAAGCATTCTACGTAGATATCCAGAAAATGACAAAAAAATAGTGTTAGATTGTATCTCCAAGGTAGAATTAGCGGATAGACAAGAGATGGCCGTGAAGAGGCTCAGTGGAGGGGAACAACAACGGGTTGCAATAGCACGTTGCTTAGCTCAGCAACCGTCGGTAATATTGGCTGACGAACCTATGGCAAGCTTGGATATTTCACTTGCTGAAGCTATCCTTGAGATCCTAAATAGTGAGAACAAAAAGGGAAAAACAGTAGTATTTGTTATCCACGATATTGAGATGGCCTTTAGATATGCTAAGCGAATAGTTTTGGTGAAGGATGGCCAAATAATATCTGATAGGCCTTGTAAGGAAGTTGATTATAACACAATTAAAGCATTCTTCAGTTAGAAGAGCTAAATCGATTATTATAGTCGTTGTGGCTCTCGCCATATTTTCATGGGCTTTTGCAGGCATAGAATTCACATTTGACAGGGTTGTTGACGGAGTGCCTCCGCTAATAGATTTTCTATATGAACTTTATCCTCCAGATGTTTCGATAGCTCCTACCCTGTTTGAGTCCGCAATTGAGACGATACAGATGGTCCTTGTGGGGACAGTTCTTGGAACCCTCCTCGCAATACCTTTGTCAGCTATGGCTTCAAGTAATATTGCGCCGAGACCTTTAGTGATGGTCACAAGAACCTATCTTATGGTGGTACGTACTATTCCTAGCTTAGTTTGGGCACTTATATTTGTGATAACCGTAGGATTAGGACCGTTTAGTGGTGTTCTTGCTCTTACTTTTTATACATTGGGATATTTGGGCAAACTATACTATGAAGCAATAGAATCAATTGATATGGATACAGTAGAAGGAGTAGTAGCAGTAGGAGCAAATAATACTCAGATATTTACCCATGCGATACTCCCACAACTTGTACCTCATATTGTCAATAATTTCTTTTTCATGATTGACTACAACATCCGACATGCAGCAATCTTAGGATTAGTCGGTGCAGGAGGAATAGGATTTTACCTATTTCTTTACTTACAGTCATTCAACCTTGATAAGGTTTCTATGGCGTTATTGGTCCTACTTATCTTGGTTATAGGATTTGATAGGTTGAGTCTAGAAGTTAGGCGGAAATTAGTTCAATAAGACTGTACTTATACAACCTTTGGATATTTAGTTATTCGTTGCCTTAGATCATCGTCATTAATAATAGCCGCATTAAACACTTCCTCTTACGTCGGCTATGTAGAAATCATCATAATAATGACTTGTTAGTCTATGCATGTTATAGACGATGCATCTGAATGATAATTCTCTTTTCTGCGCTTTTATTAGCCTTGAAGTAATATATTCTCCAAATAACCTCTTTATGACAGACATTATGGTTTCATCCTTGTTACGTTGATTGTACAATAGTTTGGTATAACCGCGTTTCATCTGTTTTCTATATTTACCACGTGTTTTCCATATTAGAACACGCATGTTTCTAGGAGGAATGATGCTGTACCTACAGTCTATGTATTTGCAGTCAAACCCATATTCACTGCTGTAGTGGGTAGCTATTGTGGATTATGATCATGTTTTATTCAAGAAAGAGTTATGAAAATATTTGACATGAGCTCTCTTCTAATAAGAATCAAAGATGATCACCTTAATGATACTCAATTTGAAGATAAAGTGAGTCCTGTATGATACAAGTCGGGAGTTAGAAAACCAAATAGTGTATATCGTTCTTCTATATGAATAATCTCTCGTGGCTTTAGTGGATATTTGTTCTTTAGCATAATATACAAATCTTCACTACATATCCACGGAAAGTCAGGAATTCCTACTACCTTGATTTTGCCATCAATGACCGTACTTGGAACTGATTTAATCCCATAATCTCTCATCTTTAGCTTTATTTCATTGGTTATATTATTAATATCATAAATTATCTGCTTACAGCCTTCGCATTTACCGATCTTAACATCATCTATAATATGCCTACATAAAGGACAATTTGCAGAGAATATTTCGATAATATGATGTTTATTGATTGTTGCTGACATTACTATATATTCTTCTAGCTCGCGGAATTCAAAGGATTTAGCTTTATTCTTGAGATGTATTCATCAATGTTAACGTATATCACCTCACCTGAAAAGCCAGGGATACTTTGGAAGACATTGTCTATGCTAGGTAAAATTTTAGGTTTGCCATCTGGACCATTCCATGCGATAATTGGTGCATTTACAACTACTTCTGATCTTTGTATTGTTAACTCTCCATTTTTCTCGGCTTGTAGAATAGCTTCTTCTGTAGTCAAAACTCTAGCAGTTGCACTCTCATTCCATCTAACTAGATAGGGTACTCTATATTGGCTATACTTGTCTTTCTGTATCGGAATTGAATCAAACACATCGATCTGAAACATGAATGGTCCACCACCATATGGACCTGAACCAGGAATCCCATTTGTAAAAACATACACTTTTGACATATTCTTCTCAGGAATCATTGATGATAGTTGAGGAACATATAGAGTAGGAAAATTAATCATATTTGTCATCATATCTGACATACTCTTGTCAGAAGTCTCAGTATGAATAAAATACACTTTTGTTCCATTGTAATATCCTTCGACTAATGGCACTAGAACAGGTACATCTGGATTAAATGACAATGAAGATGAAAAAGACGATGACTGACTCGTTGATATATTTGATCCATTCATTGTATTACTACTTTCGTTCGTCATTATTATCGAAGCATTTGAACTGTTATTTCTAACTGCATCGACTGAGTCATGTTGATAATGAGATTGATAGTAGCCTACAGTAACGAATATTGTAGAAATTGCTATTAGTGCTATCTGATATGACTTCACGATCGATGACTGCCTGTGAATAAGTACCAAAAAATACTATTTAAAATATAGAGTATCTATGGGAATACTTAGTATGCATAAAAGGAGTAATGAAAGCATTTTGTTTTGTCCACTACAGGACGTCGTTGGCATCATATCTAAAAAATGGGCTCTTCAAGTGGTTAATGAGATAGGAAATCATAAACGTATAAGGTTTACAATATTGAAAGAAGAGCTAAGATACATAACACCAACAGTTCTTTCTAATACCCTTAATACTCTCGAATCCAACGGACTCATCTTGAGATATGTATTCAATGAGATTCCACCCAAAGTAGAATATTCGCTTACAGATGATGGTCGACAATTATATAATATCATTATTCACCTGATAAGATGGGCCTCATCAAGAGACAATGCAGGAATAAGAAAATGTTCATGTAATGCTTTAGCATAGAACAAGTAAAAGCATAATCAATCGAGCAATGAAGGTAAGTAAAATTATACTAGGTTTTCATTTAGGGGGGCATCAAGTAGAATAGGCCATGCCTTGTTTAGAGAAGTACCACCTTATTCTTAAATCGTAACTTAAAATCAAACTCTGAAACCTACAACGGTACAGCAGATACGTGCTTTACATGGATGCATCCGCATACCAGTTTATGTCATATTCGCTGAATTATTTCTTACATTACAAGAATGCTATTTCCAATATAATTGGCACGCAACATATGCAAGTCAAATTACAATATGTGATAAAGGGTTACTGCAAAAGCCAAAATAAAAAATCTAGCTAGTGTAGGTTGATTATCCAAGGTCATCCTTGTATAGAGAGACATTATAGAATCTTCAATTGTATCTCTAATGACCCCTGTGTTATTCTCTATTCTCTTGTTAATTAGCTCTACAAACGCATTACGATCTATGTTAATAATAGCAGGCTTCGTTGTTGATTCTGTTTCGATTATTATAGGTACAGCTAGGGCTGTTGCGGATGAGCTTTGATAGCTATTATCTGTTTTATCTTGCCCAACTATGTTTATACTGTACCACTTTCTCAAATCTTTCCCTTGATCATCTGAACACAGTAACCTTGTGGTTATCTTGTTGGTCGCTTCGTTAATAGTAGTATAGTCTAGATCAAGAGCATATTTCCAAGTAGAGTAATCATTAGTTGTTTCAGTGCCTGTAGGAATAGCCTTTTGATATGGCTTTACGTCATTAATAATAACTGACACATTGCATATGCGATCAGGGTTATACCTAGAAGTACCAGTAATTACGAGATTACTTCCGATATCGGTACTCTGGTCTTTTTTAGGATATATGATCTTAATGCTTAATGGATCTGAGAATGACAATGATGAGTGTTCAGATGCTTTACTTATGCTATGCAAGTCTCCAATAAACAGTATACTAAGAACAAGAATTAAAATAGTCGTAAATACCTGCTGCTTTGTCAGCCTCACTTCCTTGTATATCAAATTCTTTGGTTAATAATAGATTTAATTTTGTCTTCTTCCATCTTATGATTTATTCCCTGTATCGCAACACTCCTCGCCTCTAGATGTCTCCTATAATCTCGATCTACTTCTATGGCCGCAGATAAGATTTTGCTCTTTCTAGAAGATCTTGAGGATTCTAGAAACATTTTTGTGTCTTTTGGTAAGCAATGTCCACCTATTCCATCTCTTGGCTCAAGTATGTTTACGTTCCATTTAGTATTGAGAGCCTCCCTAAGTTCAGGAAAGTTAATGTTGTTAGCTTGGCAATAGAGATATAGATCCTCTGCAAAGGCTATTTGTAAATACCTATGAGCATTTTCAGCAATCTTTGTTATTTCAGCAACTTCTATGTTAGACACAGGATACAGAGGAATTCCTAGACTACTCCCGTAGGCACTAGTATGATTACCACTACTACTACTACCAAATCTACTACTTGTATTCATATTATTTTTACTAGTATTGTCACCACCATTGTTGTAGAATTGCATAGCTGCGTTAAGGCAACAGCCACATACACCTCCGGCTACACGCAGCTGATTAACTCCATGCTCTTTCTCTTCTAAACCGTACCATCTATGAGGCACATGTGCTACATGCAGTCTGT
>JBOGPP010000035.1:0-4886 GCA_050748485.1 Nitrososphaeraceae archaeon
AGAATGATCCCTCCTTCGACCCCTAAACCGCATAAAAGTCCGTATAACACCATATAATTATAGATTGAAATTATTCATTATAAGTATTACACTATCACTTTTAATATAATACTAATTTGGATTGGGCGATCTTGCATGGTTAATCTTCCGATTTATCGCGGTCTAGGTCAATCAAATGCCAGAAGTTTTAGTGCTCAACTGCTACAAAAATAAAACCCCATCAACCGCATCTGTGCAAATGAGTCCTTTTCTCTGTAGAAGCATTTTTCGGGTCTTCTTCGGGTATTCATATTCTGCAAACCAATGATATCAACATATACATAGAGCCTTAAAGCTCATTTACAAAAGTGTAGCAGAGTGCTACACTGTGCAATAAGTTCTGATTACATGTCAATCGGCCATACAAGGATGGACAGTGATAAACCTAACCCCATCCACAAACCATTAATATCAAAGAATGTTTGTCAATCTGGTCTGCTTCATTTGAGGGATTTTCAAACCCTTTCCATATTATAAAGTTATCAAAAAAGGCGGTTATGTCTATAATAATTATTCAGCAAGATTAAAAACAATGTAAGGCCTATCAAAGATCATAGATTCTACCAAGTTGCTCCCGACAGTTCAACTATGCTGAAATAAACTTCTTTGTTACTTCAGCAACTCTTCTACCTAACGCTCTGGCCACTTTAATATCAGCTTGTTCAATCTCCTGATTTGCTAATCTTCCAACTATCCTGCTAGGACCATAAGGGCTGCAACTCTCCGTCAGCTCTTCAACAGAATAAGGTACACCGATTAATATCATTCCATGATGAAACATAGGAAACATCATAGAGACAGCTGTTGTCTCTTGTCCTCCATGTACTGATGCGGCGCTAGTAAACACAGCACCGATCTTTCCAACTAAAGAACCACTTGTCCACAATTCTGTTGTCCCATCCCACATACTTTTCATGGGTGCAGCCATATTTCCAAAACGAGTAGGAGATCCAAAAATTATTGCATCATTATTGGGTAATTCCTTTATTACATCTTCTATCGGTAAGGTTGGATATCTGTCATTCATATCTTCAGCTATTTTTGTCCATGCAGGATCCTTGGAAATTACTTCCATAGGAACATTGTCAGCAATTCTTCTTATGGTTACCTGAATATTCGATAGCTCCTTTGCACCATACGCTATCTCCTCAGCCATCCTCGCAGTATTACCATACCTGCTATAAAATACAATGAGTATCATCATGGGCTTTTCATCATTATTGTTCAATTTGTGAACAAAGTCAACATCATCTAGAAGCTTGTAAAGTCGTCAATCTTGGTAGATGTATTCTATCAATTTTTCTATTTTCTAATTATTTCTCATTTACTGAAATTATTGATACTAGGGGTATGATATATCAAATGCAAATAATACACCTATTCTTATGTCGAACATGTGGGAGGTGTCTATGTAAGCGTAAGTATAAGCATAACATCTTACATGGTCTTCCCTATTTATACTACCTTTAAGCAGATTATGTATACTATCAGTACAATAGTATATAGCCAAACACGATAGTAATAACGGCAGTGCCTTTTAGGAATGTTTTTGAACGGTTATTTAACTAATTTGAAAATCGCCTCAATGTGGATATAGGGAGGGAAGATATTGTTCGGATTTGGAAATATCTGTTAATCGAAGTAGCTTAGTCAGATATGATTATTGATATGTCACTATAATAATAATCAACCAACATATTGCCATTAATATTCGAAACTTTACTAATTCACTGTTTAGAGGATGATGATTCAATTAGTTCAGAAATGTGTTCAAGGATTTTGATATGATGATCTTCGTCTACTATGATGCTTCTTAAAATGGATTTTGATTCAGGATCATCTGTCATTTCAATACAACTGTAAAGGAGATCTCGAGATTCTTTCTCTTCAGAAATAGATTCTGCTATTCCCCTACTCGTTAAAGCCCTACTACTACTTCCACCTTCAATATTTGACATCATTGCTGAAATGTATTGCACATGTTTGAGTCCATCAGTAAGTAACGTCTGAAAATATGTTCTTATGAGATTGTTTTGCATGCTCCCTAAAAGTTCCATATAATGTGAGAGTTCACTCAGTTCTGCCTCGTATTGGGACTTGAGCAAATTATATAATTTTTGCTTTCTTTTAAAATCCTCTAATCCCAATATCCCAATATCATAATCCATATTGTTTCTTATCTTATCAAGGTTCCTATTCAAACGACTTAAAGAAATTCCAAAAGCTTCTAAAACTCTTGAATTTGCCCTTCTTACATCAGTAATACTTATACTTAATTTCATACCAGGAAAAGATAATATTTATACTCCTTATTTTTTCCCTGTATAATTGGCTGGAAGCTTGTATTTTTTACCTTCTAGTCTATACAATTTCCAGCAATCTGCATGTAAGAATCTAAGTGAATCTATATCTTTGCTATCCTGATTAGCACCACAGTAATCACATATTCTTCCCTGATTAAATAGGTCCGATCTTGTGATCCTATCTGCCTTCAATAATATCCCCTCCCTCTTCTCCTTCCATATACCAAATTAGCCAAATCTTTCTGTCAGGTATTTGCTATGTCGGATCAAAATAATTAACTTTTAAAAAATAAACTGTCATAGTTATCAGATTCGTACGCCCCCATTGACGATAAAAGTGCTTGTCTTCGTTACGGATTGAAAAGAAATAAATTCAATACTGATGATCATTGTCATCACATAACCACTGCTATCAGCTTTCAATATCTTAATCTGCTATATCCTTTTCTGCTAGTATTTTTGTAGGTTCTATACGTATAACGACTTCGTCCTCACCACTATTTCTCTTGCCATATGCTTCAGCCCTATCCTTACCCATATATCGTTCTGCTATTTTGGTAGCCCACTTGAAAAGCGTAGTCTGGTTATAATGAAACGTTCTGGCTATACCAAATACCGTCACAAAGGAAAAAGGCGGTGTTTGATCATCTACACAAATACTTACTCTATTATCACGTTGAATGTTTTTTGCCTTAATTGAATCAACCCCAGTCATAAAAACAATATCTCCTAGCCTTCCTCTGTTATGGCTCTCATCCAACAAGAACCAAACTGGAACGATGTGTGGACTTGTATCTTTCTTGACTGTAGCAAGCTTTCCTGTCAATGTACCTTGCATTAAAAACTTCTTGATTTCTTTTTTTGACATTTCTGTCATGGTATTATCATATTCAGCCTTCTAAAAAAATAATTTATGCTTTAAACCTCTTTATCTATTAAGTTGCAAATTACGCACAGTCGATATGAATAAAGAGGGAAATCTAACTGCTTACCACTTATATTACTAATTAATGATTTTTTTAACATCTGAAATAAGTTGACTGCAGGATCCGATAGAAGAGGATTATCTATTCACTGTAGTATTCTTCATAACTACTTCTAATTCTTGATCAGCTAGTTGGCAGTGATCAAATGCATCTTCTATATTACCAAGCTGTAATTGTTTGATGCACTCTTCCAAATGAAGGTCTGTAAGCAGAAGAATTGACCGGTTCACACTGGCAAATACCGGAGATATAGCTTTCGTATCTATTCCAACTACAGCTACTGTCATTAGCGTTAACCATGCGCCACCAACGATCAGATAAGTAGTAGTTATGTCACCCTTCTTCATTGAGGACATAATGAATTGACTGATAAATAGGTTTTAGGTCGATTTAGTACTTACGCTATCGCTTTTAGGGTTACTAGAACATGCTTCTTACAGATTGCTTGAAGTTAAACTATCTTTTCTGGGGTGTCTGCGTGTGTGTGAATATGAATCTATATTTATGCGTAAAATCTAAAATTAGTAGATTTTAGAGTTAGCCACTGAGGCACCAGAAGCAGAATCAGAAGAATTATGGCCTCTCACACAAGAATTAGCAGAACTTCAAGATGGTGAAGATACTAGCGAAGATGAGGAAGATTAAAGTGGCTATGAAGGGGGTAGAAATAACTAACCTTAACCTTTTCCTTTAGATTTTCATATTTTTCTGTTACGAAATAACAACGCACAGAAACCCAACAGCAATAACAGTCATAGCAGAGCGGAGGCCAGGGTACATATCGGGACACAATAGAAAGTGAGTGTTTGATGGTGGCAAAGACGTGCGGCGGAAGTTCTCAGAGCAACAGCGGCAATGACGGAAGTAAAACGATTATTCCGATTTCAGGAAGCAGAAAAAAAGTTGCATACTCATTTATCGATACGTATCATAATCTTTGCTTAGATAAAAAGGATATAATACAAGGTGAATTATGTGCTTACAAGAAACTTCTAGATAGTACAATTGATGATAATGAAAGAGTTATAATCGAAAATGAAATCTCAGAGTTGAAAATGACACTTAATCTTATGCAGTAGACGTCCAAAGTTGTAGAATGGCTAAGTTGTCCTACTTTACGAGTAGATACCTCCACGTAATGTGGCTCTTTGATTTTCTCTTATCTTCTTGATATCTTCTTCTATCATCTTTGCTTCAACCATGAGAGTTCCAATATCGCAATAAACTCCAGGTACTATTTTTGTGATCGCATCTGATATTGTTGCTGCAGCACGAAAATCAGGGAGCTCTCTGATCACTCTTATCACTAAAACTATCACTTCAAAATTTAGTAAGTTTGCTTCATTCAAAAGAACCGCTGGAATTCCAGAAATTGTGCCGCTCTTAAGAAGCGGAAATCCATATTTTTTGATAGCGGCTTGACCAGATTTTATGCTCGAAATTGCAAAAAGATCGGTTTCATCTCCAACTGAATCAATTTTTTTCTCATTGTCCATTGTAACGGCTGCGGTGCTTATTATGAGTCGACAATGATGATCAAGGGCCCATCTCAACATTG
>JBOGPP010000036.1:0-22684 GCA_050748485.1 Nitrososphaeraceae archaeon
ATAGACAATTATCAAAACCCCTGATGACACAATTATAGCAGCTATCACAATAACAAGAATACTATGACGCATCCTCAGTCATCTTAGGAAGTAAGTATATTTAACATTTATTAGAAACAATGCAACGGCCCACATACTTGGCAAGCAAAAGCCTGCCATTTAAAAAAGATATCGACTAAGGAACAAAATTAACCATTCAATGAACCTATTGCAGGTGCATTAAACACAATACATGATGGATCGACTTGAGAAAGATTGCATTTACAATCAACCCTTATGCAGATAAACTATACAAAATTGGAACTGATACAAAGTCTGGAATGTCGAATTTATACATCTTTGACATATCCTCACTCTGAGTTACTACTTTGCATTTTCCTTAAGGGTATTGATATTATCGAGTGGTTTTTAGTTAGTCAGCGTCGAACTAAATTCCAAAAATAGTTAAACGACCATTTCAGAACTTGAATATCCTTTCTCTTTGATAAGGGCTGACATAACTTCGTCTGTAATCTGTTGCTTTAAATTTTCGAAATACTTTTTGGCCATAGCCAGAATTTCCTTTTCGTAACAAGCGGGGCAGTGATCATTCTTGCTGGTCAAATTAGAATGATGATATTGGTTATGAGTATTTTGAGAATTATTATTTCTCACAACTATAGTGTCAGAATCAATTCGTGGAATTTTACTATTTAGGGTTGGCACGCTGTTGGTCGTTTCAAACGATCCTGAAACCTCAACTAAATCTAGTTTGTGGAGTAAATACTTGTACTTGTACTGATCACTTTTGGGCAATGATTTTAGAACTGAAATAAGTGCAAATTCGAGCAACTTCATATTAGCTCCTTCTCTTAGTATTCTATCGACGGTGTCTTCCACGAATTTCTCTATCTTTATGTAAGTTAGATTGTTATCTCTAAATTCGGATATGAAGCCCCTTAATCGCAACGTCTGTCCAATAATCTCCATTCTTATCTTGTCTAATTTTTTACATTCTGTTTGTTTGGATTTCACATCCTCTGCTTGTTTCTCTGTTTGATGATCCAGGTATTCTACCCGATTTTCACATTGTAACACTTGGTTTTGAACCGCCTCTAAGTCATTATTTGCATCTTCACGCAGCTGCTTTATCATAGGAAGATCTTCATCATAGATCGAAACGCATTCGATTACTTGATTGATGCTCATTTTTTTGGTCTTAGCTATAGCACATAATCGTAATAACCATGAGATACCTTCTCCATTAAGTTCTTTGAATAGTTTGGCAAGAATTCCCCTTCCATTTAATTCAAGGAATTCATCATGATATTTCATAACTTCTGGAGCCTCAATGTTTAAGGCTATTGCCACATCTATAGGGTTCATCATTTCTTCTGAGAATAGTTTGTATGCTCTACTGGAAATGGACATTATTGAATCAGAATCTTCTTTTTCTCCATTATCAGCATTAGAATATCCGGATATGTCGTTAACTCTATACTTATCTAAAATTAGTTTTATATCCCTAGGCGATATCAGAGCTTCTTTGGCTATCTGTCTATAGGTCATGCCAGCCTTGCGAAGTTCAACGACACGTCTTTCTTTCGGGTGAGAGTACCCATTTAGCAATAATATATATCACATGTCCGAACTTATAGAACCTACGCTTGAAGAAAGAATTTTTTCTTTGAACATACTTTTTTTGTCAAAACACTGTTATCATGTGTTTCCATCTATTACCATACTACTGTCTGAGATAAAGAAGTACTTTCCTCTTGTTTTCATCTGTTTTCATCTGTTACCATGTGTTTTCGTTCAATCTCAGCTTGATCTCAATTTTTGAACCCGATTCAGAATTGGCACAAGATAAAGCAAGTCACAATAAAAATTAGAAAAAGATCATAGAAGCGTTATCTGCTAAAGTCCATCAAAAGAATGGTTGAGCTCCCTCCGTAGAAAGGAAAAGTCAGATTTCTCTGTTCTTCCTATTATTCTACTCAGTATTTTGAATGAATCCAGAGCGTCTATTTCTATTACTCCTTATAGGTTTTCGATACCAAGGATATGGTGGCCCAATACATAAAGATCATCTAATTTTACTTCCAAGGTATTCCAGAACTTGGTTAACTTTAGGAAACGGAAAAGATAGGACACGCAGTCCATCCTACCTTTGAGTTTGAGTCAGGAGGACCCAATCAGAGGGAGTATACATTGCTTTCATGAATGTATACGACATAACTTGCAACAATGGTATATCGTTGTGACCTCTCAAATGCCGTTAGGCCAGACCTTCCCTTTATGATACAATAGACAACCATACTGCAATGAATTTTCAAAAAAATCAACCTAAACCGAATAGGATACAAATTTGCAGGTCATGCTTATGCCTTTGCATAAAATCCTGCTTTTCGTTCGAAGATCTGACCGTTTTGCATGGCTTTCCTTAGATACGTCTTGGCTTCATCTTCCGAAAATTTTCCAGTATTTATGAGTTCGTCAATGAAGTTTCTTTCACTTACGTCATTCTTATCTTCGCCTGCAAGAGCATTAAATATCTCTATAAACAGCTTCAGTTTAGAGACTTCGCTGTGTGGTTTACCGTGTAAAACCCCAAGATCTACTTTTCCGGTATTTACATCCATGCCAGCCGTCTCCAGCATTCTTTGAACCAAATATATTGCACGTTCTGCGTCATCAGTCTCCACTGTGTCCTTTAACAATAATCGGGCTCGAGCTGTAGCTAGCCTCACGAGTCCTTCAAGCTGCCTGGGAGTAACAGTGATCATTCCCTCAGCCTCTACATTTCGCATTTTCATGTAGTAGTCTTTAATAATTCCCATCGCTTCATTCGACAGTGAAGGTTCGATTTGCTTTGCATATGCAAGATATTTACTAAGTAGTTCTGTATCAATCGCGGGTTGAGCGGCACGATTAGCGTCTCTGTGAATTTCCAAAATATGGCTTGCAACCCTACTATCCTTTTCCCTTTCCGGAGTATCCCGAACCACGAAAATAAGATCAAACCTCGTAAGAAGGGGGATAGGTAGATTGACGTTTTCAGTAATATTCTTGAATGGATCGTATTTTCCATACATTGGGTTGGCAGCGGACAAAATAGATGTTCTTGCATTCAACGTAGCTACAATTCCTCCTTTCGCAACAGAACAGGTTTGCTGTTCCATTACCTCATGCAGCGCAGACCGATCTTCCGGTCTCATTTTGTCAAACTCATCTATACAAACCAATCCTTGATCACCCAAAACGACTGCTCCGGCTTCGAGCATCATTATGCCCGATTTGTCTCTAATAACAGCGGCAGTTAGTCCAGCAGCAGTAGATCCTCTTCCTGACGTGTAAAGCCCTCGAGGGGCGATCTTTGCAGCAAACTTTAACATCTCAGATTTTGCTGTACCTGGGTCACCTACCAGGAAGACGTTCATATCTCCCCTTCTTGTTGATCCGTCACTAAGTTTCTTTGTTAAACTACCAACGATCAAAAGTAATATAGACTCCTTTATCACTTCGTGTCCATACACGTGTGGCGCGAAAGATGCTATCAATTTGTCATAAGCGTCAGGCTTACTAGATACAGTTATGATTTGTCTTTCATCCTCGCTCCTTATAGTTAGACGCTCTATCGTGCGTGAGTCCTTATTGCCAGTCCCACCCCCAAGATATTCGATATTATTCCCCTCCATTCTTAGTCTGAATAGACTGGTTCTGATTTGGGGGGCAATTTGTTCTTGTTCTATTCGTACGATTCCAGTTAACATAATCCTGTCACCGGGACGACACTGATCGACAAGGTCTCCCATAACAGTTACTTCCACGTAATGTGGTAATTGACCTGCTGGCAAATCTTCTGGCAGCTCTTGAAGTCGTACCAATTGAAAGTCGGTAAAGATGCTATTTTCTGGGTCCATCTCGAGCTCCTTCTCTGCACAATTTACGCATTTTGTGGGTTTCTTCAATAACAGACCTTTGAGCTGCGCTTCATTAATCGTATGACAATCCATACATCGATACCCGATCTTCTTGGCTAAGGGCTTGACTTCAGAAGATCTTACAACCATACCCCAGACACCAATTAGCTTATCGATCACCTCAGCATTAATGTCGCGTAAGGTTCTCTGAACCGAATAATTGCCAATCCTAACCTTTATTCTGTCGATTATTTCTTCGGCATAATCAGGATGAATTTCGCTCAATATTGTCAATACTGCAGAGTTGAATGCTTCAAGCATCTCATCAGGACGGTGGGTTATTTCCTTTGCAAGGTCAGGAGTAAAAGTATCAAGATCAATATAGTCGATTACAACAGATGCGGAGCCGAGGGCCATCATGTGATTTATTCTTTCAAAGTATTTGTAATTGCCTAGGTTATCCTTAAAACTTCGTAAAAATTTTTCGAGTTCATTGGCTAAAGATGCAGAAGTCTGCTGTTCAGTCAAATTTCCTTAAAACCCTTTTTTTGAATGCAAAAGTCGACTCATGTATTAAATCATACAATTCACGTTCTTCCACTGATAATTTTTCTCTTATTGCGGCCGTTAATGTAGATGTTGCAGCGAGCTTTACAATTTTTTCGATTCTCGAGACTACAAATGAATTGAGTGATACGATTATTCTTTCTCGATCTTTTTCGTCCAAAGAAGAAAGATAGTCGTTAACACGGATGTAAAAGTCGGCATTTATGCCGGAAAGATCGTGAGCCCTTGCGATTCTTTCCAAGTTAAGTGTTCTTGAGACGTAAGCAGCGTTGTCCTTGTCGTGGATTGTGACTATTCCGGACTCCGAGAAGGTCTGTGCCATCCACCTAGGCATCGAACTAATGTCACCCTCCTTCGCATCGATAACAATATCGTCCAGTGACACATCCAAAGCACTCTTGTACTGCACCTTGACATCTTCTGCTAGGTATCCCATCTTGTACGAATCTTGAATTCTCGTCAGTCGTTTCTCATTTGAGAAGCGTTGGTAATTTGGCATTTTATTGTGTCTCCTATTTCTAACATAATCATTCGAGTTATATTTTTTCTTCTGACAGTTTTATTTAAGCGGTGGGTAAATCAAACGTAACGCACTGTAACCACAAAAATGGTCATTTTTGGAGCTCGAAGGTAACTTGGGTGCTCGTAATCTCGTCGATCCTTACCACCGGTATTTCTTGAGGTTATTATATAGGAGAAAATTAGCATATACCATAAATGTCTAATAAGAGTACCTGGACTTAGGTCCAGACTCTGGAACGACTGCTAGGGGAGAGGAAAGTAACCAACCATTTATTTGTGTGTCACAAATCCCGTAGTTCCTGCACATTTTTTTCAACTAGATCAAATCCTTGCTGCCAAAAGTCTCTGGAAGATATGTCGATTCCTATATCTGACAAAATTTTCTCCGGCTTGCGAGTTCCTCCCGATGAAAGTAACTTGTAGTATTTGGGGGTAAATGACAACTTTCCCTCTTTTCTGAATTGCTGGTAGAGAGATAAAACAAGCAAATTTCCGAATGAATAGGCGTAGCAATAGAAAGGAGTATGATATAAGTGTGGAATGTATAGCCACTCCCATCGAAAATCATCTGAAATAGTTACCGAGTCACCGAACTGATCTTTAAGATTTCGTAGGTAAAGTTCTGATACTTCACTTATATTAGCATTCTTTTCTGTTATAGACTTATGAGCTTCAATCTCAAAAAGAGTAAAGTATGCTTGTCTCATAATAGTAGCATACATATCATCGATCTGTGAAGCTAGCATGATAGCTTTCTGCTCACGTGATAATTTGCTGCTGAGCCTGTCATTGAGAAGAATTTCCGCAAAGACTGACGCTGTTTCGGCCAATGGTAATGGAGCATGAGCGACAGATATTGGCTTATCTGAAGCTGCCATACTATGTATAGCATGGCCTAATTCATGAGCCATCGTGCTAACATCTCTAACTCTCCCATCAAAATTAAGCAGTAAATATGGCGTGAGTCTTGGTGTAACCGTGTAACAGAATGCACCACCTTGTTTTGCCTTTCTTATTTCGGAATCCACATGTTTTTCATTGAATACTTTTGCTGCAAATTTACCAAATCTCGGATCAAAATCAGAAAGTGTTTCAATGACAGTGCTAACCGCGTTCTGGTAGCTAAATCTTTCCCGATACCTCTCACTCAGGGTTAGTGGCGCGTACAAATGGTACCTGTGAAGCTTTCGTATGCCTATCATCGCAGCCTTTTCTTTAAAATATCTCTGGAACACCTTCACATTAGAACGACAAGCCTGGAGAAGAGATTCTACAGTTGAATCATCTAGATTGTTATACGTATTCCGTACTGAGATTGGTGACTTAAATCCACGTAATTTTATGAATTCATCATGCCACTGTATCACCTTATTGTAATAAATCTCGCCTAGAATGCCACTATTCCTTTTGTATTCCTTTAGCAGTGACTTGTAAGCTGACGCTCTCTCCTCCTTCTTTGTACTCCTAATCATCGAAAGCATTTTTTCCTTATTGGTGAATTTCTTCTCTATGACACGTTTATCCTTCTTTAGCCGTACAATAAATTCTAGAGAGCTTGTCATTCTGTCGTATATCTTTGTGAGGGCCCCTGATCCGCTCACCTCGAGTGTACTAATTATTTTCTCTTCCGGTTCAGACAATGTGAATTTTGACAGAAGTCTACTGTGTCTAAGGTGCTCTCTATAAACCGTCGGTGCCGAATTTATCAGACGACTGGCGTTCTCATCATCTAGTTGTTTTTTAAACCAGATATCAAAAAATAGCAAGCGGTTCGATACATCGGCTGAGAGCATTTCCATTTTTGTCAGCAAGGCAGCGGCCTCGTTTGACGAGGTATCCGCAGCATACTTCAGATGGGCATACCCAACTACGATGCTGATCTGTTCATTTACTCCTTCGACGAGATTCATTAGATTTTGAAATTGATTTGAAGAAATGTTTTCTCTAAGTATCTCACGTTCGCCTTCGATCCGCTTTACACCCTGTTCAATCGACCTTATTTGTTTCTGCAATTCTTCTCCCTTGTGGTTTTCTATTAACTGTGTTAGGTTCCATGTTGTCTGTTTAGGCCGCGCAATAAGCTTCATGCCCATCAGCATCCTATGAAATGGTCACATATGTTTCTTGCACACTAAGTTTACTCCCCCTGATCCAATTGCATTCCATTCCACATTTTCAATTTTTGGGCAGAAAGATAGAATGGAATACCTATTAAACGATAGGGTGAAGCATGGTATATACTCGTATTATACTTCAGAAAGTCAGTATTATGTTTAATAATCGTATATTTAGAAATAATCTAGGATTGAGTCGAACGCATAGAATCGAAGAGAAGAAATGGAATTCGAATAATGAAGAGAAAATTCGTCAAAAATGGGAGAATGCAAGGGTTGACAATGCCCCAAACAACAGACAACTAGTCCCTTTTGTGATCGATACTCCCCCTCCATACCCTTCTGGTAGGCCATGGCATATCGGAGCAGCAGCTCATTATGCGCAGATCGATATGATAGCTAGGACAGCACGAATGAACGGTTTTAATGTCCTGTTTCCAATAGGTATTGATCGAAATGGTCTACCAATTGAAATCTATACTGAAAAGAAGTACAAAATTAGGATGAGGAAAACAGATCGAAGAAAATTCCTAGAATTATGCAAGAGTGCGTTAGACGAACTTGAACTGGAGATGATTGAAATTATGAAGTCGCTTGGTTTGAGTGCAGATTTCAAGAATTACTATAGGACTGATTCAAGTAAATTTAGAGCGTTAACTCAAAGTACTTTCATCGAGTTATGGAACAGGAAGATGGTCTACATTGCTAATAGGCCTAACAACTTATGTCCCGACTGCGGTACCACTATAGCTGATGCGGAAATTGTATACGAGGAAGTTCCTACTAAGCTCGTTTACATGAACTTTAGTATAAAAGATGAATCTAGGGGCATAGTAGTGGCATCAACCAGACCAGAATTGCTTTTTGCTTGTCAAGCTGTGATAGTGAATCCTAATGACAAGCGTTATGCGGATGTTGTGGGGAAGAGAGTCGCTGTTCCTCTCTTTGACAGAGTAGTCCCAGTTTATGCACACAATTCAGCTCGGCCAGAATTTGGAACTGGAGCAGTCATGGTTTGTAGCTATGGCGATCAGAATGATGTTATATTATTTAGAGAGCTTGGATTAAAAGAAATTATCGCTACCGATATCTATGGTCGCACTACGGTTGAAGCTGAACCATATGCCAATCTTCCCATCCAAGACGCTAGAGCCAGGATAATCTCTGACTTGAAGGCATATGGCTTTCTACAAAAAACAGAGGATATCATGCATAGGACTCCCTTATGCGAGAGAAGCAAAACCCCCGTGGAGATTGTTCCATTGCAAGATTATTACCTGAAACAATTGGAGTACATCCCCCAACTAAAGCAGTTTGCAGCTCGTCTTAAGTTTTATCCTGAAATCCACAGACAAATCCTAATGAACTGGTTGGATTCAGTTGCAACTGATTGGCCGATTTCAAGGAGACGTTACTACGGGACAGAGATTCCTATCTGGTATTGCGCGAATTGCAATTATCCTAACTTACCACCGCCTGGCAAATACTATAGACCTTGGGAAGAGGATCCTCCATTCGATAAATGCTCCAGTTGCGGAGCAGGACAATTTGTTGGAGAAGAAAGAACGTTCGATACTTGGATGGATTCCAGCTTGACAGCATTATACATAGGCATGTATGGGAAAACCGGTACAATACAACATCCCTACCCAAGTTCGATCCGTCCTCAGGCAAAGGATATCGTTAGGACTTGGCTATACTACTCAATGCTACGCTGTGTTCAGTTGACCGATACGCTGCCTTGGTCAAAGGCCTGGATAATGGGTTTTGGAGTTGATGAAAAGGGAGAAAAGATGAGCAAAAGCAGAGGCAATGTAATGGATCCTATACCAATAATCAAGACATATGGTGCGGATGCGTTCAGATTTTGGTCTGCATCAGAATGTAATTTGGGTTATGATTTTAGGTGCTCTGAACAAAAGATATCAGTTGCGAAGAACTTCTTGTCAAAATTATGGAACGTTGCAAGATTCATATCCTCGTTTGAAACTATTTCTAAAAAACCAACATCCTTATCGCAGAGTGACGTGTGGTTGCTAGGAGAATTGCAGAAACTAATTGAGGAATGTAGGAAAGGATATTCAGATTTTAACTTCTTTATCCCTGCAAACGCCATTCGCGAATTCACTTGGAACATTTTTGCAGCTCACTACATCGAGATGGTCAAGTGGAGGGCTTACCTTGATGATTCAAGTCAGTCGCGGCAATCTTCGATCTATACCCTTCATAAATGTATGACAACTATCCTTACACTGCTGGCTCCGATATGTCCGTATATCACTGAGGAGATCTGGACAATCATGTACGACAATAAAAGCATCCATCTCGGTAAGCTACCCGAAATAGATGAACAGTATAGTAATTATTCAAAGTACACCCAGCCGATTATTAATTTCAACTCAATGGTCTGGAACAAAAAAAAGTCGTATAGATCTCCCGAAACAGGTAAGCCTCTTTCGCTAAAAGATCCTATAGAATTGGCGATCCCCGAGTACCTATCGCTATTCGAGGATGATCTAAGGATGATGCATAATATAAGGAGTTCAACGCAGTAAGAAATAACGGATTGTCCCTCTCTAACCTAAATATCGCAGTTACAGCAAGTAGAAGAGCAGCCGAGCTAGCCCATGTCATAAGATCGTTGGGCGGAAAGCCGTATATTGCTCCCACCACAGGAATTAAAAGAGAGGAACGTACCGCTATCGAGGTATCAAAATTTATAGAACTCTCCAAGGAAAGCAAACCTGACTATGTCGTGTTTATGACAGGGCCTAGTGTCTATTCACTAATTGACTTATCCTCAGAACTTGGAAGGAAAGAACCATTAATCAATATACTTCAAAATTCGATATTGGTTGCACGAAGCCCCAAAGCCCAGATGTCGTTATTTAATTTCGGCCTGAAGCCGATTCTTATCCCAAATCTAGATTACACGTCTGTCGGAGTGTTAAAACTCTTCGAAGGTATGGGAGTGACGAAGAAGAAAATAGCAATAGTCTGGCATGGCACCTCTTCTCCAGATTTAATTGATGGACTTGAGAGAATGAGAAATACCATTATTGAGGTATTTGTGTATAGATATTCAGAAACCTCTGAGCGGAACGAAACCAGAGTCCTTGAGAGCATGGGTTTTAAAACATTTCTAAGTGACAATACTCAGGTTTTAGATTTAGTTAGGAATGTTAATCTCGGGAATGTCGATGCCATAACCTTTACGAGTCCCCCGTCTGTAAGAGGACTGTTAAATTTCGCAAAAAGACACGAGTTATGGGAAACTCTTCAAAATTCACTAAATTCATTTGCGATAGTCGTGGCGGTTGGACCTTCCACAGCTAGAGAGCTAGACAAGAACGGTGTAATGGTAGATGTTGTGCCATCAGTCTTTAAAATGAAACCAATGATCGATGCTCTGGCCCTGTACATAAAAAGAAATGCGCTCAATGAGAAAGTAAACAGAATTATCTCAACGTCGAAAATAAGGCATTCAGTATGATATGGCATATTTCTATGATATTTTCACGTTTTATCAAATTTTACTTTTTTTTATTATATCGCAAATATAGTTTGAAAACCTTATATCGTGAGGTAATATATACGAGCCTATGAAGCGGATTGAAGCAATTATACCTAATGAAAAGATTAGTGCGGTAAGTGAAGCCTTCAAGAAGGCAGGTATAGGCGGATGTACCATCCTCGAGGCAAAAGGTAGAGGTAAGGGTGAAAAGCCCATCGTTGAAAGCGGAAGAGGAACCAGTAGGTTTGTGTCTGAATTTTCAGTCCGTGCCATTATCGTTACCGTCGTTCCTGATTCCCAAGTAGAAAATGTAGTGAGTGCTATACTTGACTCGGTTAGTACGGGTTCAGCAGGAGATGGAAAAATATTCATCTCACCTGTAAGTGACACGATAGATATAGGAACAAGACAACGCGGCGATGAGGCGGTTATTTAGAAAGACAAAAGGGTAGGGCTTTTTTTTCTAAAGAATTTTTTAGTTTCTCCATAGGTTTTGATATCTAACTGAGGAACCTTAACTACTATTGGAAGTTCCTGAACCATTTTGCCGATTAAAAGTGAATATCTTTGAGGAAGAGTCCTAACTATCGATTTAATCGTATCCTTGTCAACCAGGGAAATTTTAGAAATTCTTTCTAGGTCCGATTCATTTACGAAATTGAACAAGAATATATTGTCGACTTGCCTCAAGATCCCTTCTCCCAATGCCTCCGGGTGATTAGTAATAAACGTGGAATAGATCCCAAAATGACGCATTCTTGTGATAATGTCGTCCCAGTAAGTCTCTTTGATATAAAGATGGGCTTCCTCTGCAAAGAGAAATATAGGAGGGATCAGATCATTTCCCAACAACTCAACCAATTTGTTTAGTATCAACTCAACGACCATGTGTCTTATAGTCGGTGTAAAACGTCCCATATTCACGATCATTGCCAGTCCGTGAACATTATTGGAAATCAATTGTTCAAATTTTAATCCTTCATATTCATCATTTTTTTCATCGTTGAGAAATAGCCTTGAGTTATATACCGTATGGAACCTTGAGATTAGTGCATCACGGACAAGATCATTGAAATTCCAATTATTAATGGCATTTGAAAATGCTTCTAAAGTCAGAGCCTGTCTTTTGTAAAGATTATCCCATATTCTAAAGAACTCACGCAACGACGTCGAAGGCATATCGAGTGCATTCTTAAGCATCGAGGATACAGAAGGTTTGCCACAATATTCTAATGAGAAGCGTAGATTCTTTCCTGGTTCAAGTAAAACGATCTTCGAATCAACATTTGATCCTGACCCATCAGTCCTAATCCTCAACCCAGCATATTCATTATTTAGGTCAAATACCAGGATAAACGCTCCGTGCTCAAGGAGAGACTTGACGAGTAATTTTGATAAATGTGATTTACCTGATTCCTTCTTACCTGCAATTATGTTAAGTCTGCCATCAAGGTCTTCAGCATAGATGATGAAGGGATCTTTGCTATTATCAACTGAACCAATTGAAATAGGAGATTCACCACCTCTGTTAAGTATGTGATTGAGTTCAGAAATTGTGAGACGCCTAATCCTCGAATTTACTCTAGATGGTAACCAAGTAATGTCACTTGACATGTTGGCGTTTGCGTCACTGGAAGAAGCTCTTATTTTGGCCTTGAAAAGCCTTGAGTCACGCACTACGCCTGACAATATTCCTATTTCTAATGGATCATATGATATTCCGGGACTGGTTGCACAAACTATTTCATCCTTAATGATGTCTTCGACAATTGATTGGTTCGAGAGATATTCCTCATTGTACACTTGAACGATTAATTTCTTTTTCAATTCAATATCCTCAATCAGAAAGTAATCGCCTTTGGAGACCATTTCTGACTTTACTGCCAACAGTATCAATTCATCATTTGTTTTTTGCAGGATTTTCAAATAAACGAAACCCCCAAAAGGTTCTTTCTAGAATCAGCATGGTCAATCTCTACCACACCATAGTTCCTTGATACAAATCCATTTAATGATGATACCTCTGTGTTTGTGAAAGTTGAAATGTGATGTGCAATCCTAAGTGATTCGGGGTAGCTACGAAAGATTACGTCATTTCCAATTAGTCTCTCTAAAGATTCTATTTCGTTGCCATTCGCAGAACATATGTCCGCTCGGAGGACATACTCATTTTCGTTTTTGCCAAGTTTCACTAGTAAGTTCTTACCTAATGTATTTCTTGCCAGACTCTTGATCACACAACCCGTGTCAATGCAAGCCGAAAAAGGAATTACTTTGAGTAAATATTCAAATTGATTTAGAGTCTTTATGGTAGTGTTCTTAGACAGACCTATGACATCATTATTGTCTAGTGTGGACGTTTCGATTACTCTGTTGATGGTGCAGTTGTGATCCTCGAATATGGAGGGGCTTAAGGATCCATCTATTAGCATTATTGAATTATTCAAGCGGTGGGAGAGCATCAATTGAATTGCTCTCTCTAATCTAATTCTGATAAAACGCTTAGCGATGTTACTATCAAAGAACAATAGGGATGCCAGATTATGATCTATCTTAGAGTCACGCAAGGATCCCTCGGTTAGGTAGATGAGTATCGGACCTATCCTGAAATGGCGTCGTATTCCTCTACCCGATGATATGACGACTCCAGATTTTGCACAATACAACCTCCCTTCCTCCGTACTCGCAAGTTGAACAACACTCGAATCTATTGCTGTGATGGACGTTATCTTCTCGTTTGGATGAATAACCCTAGGAATCGCTGCGCTTGCTGGCTCAAAACTTCTATCCCTTCTAAGTGGAACAATTGTTTGCCCATTTGAATCAAAAATAATTCTTTTCCCTTTGAGGGTTTCATCCAATTGATCTGACAAACACATTCTCATTGATTTTCTGAAGGTGTCTTCAAATTCTGTAATACAATCCTCTTCAAGATATGAGTTTAAATGCGCATTTGCAGACATATTGATCAACAATATCTCAAGAGCCGAAGTTAATTAATGTTGCGCAAGATGCGCAAGATGCAAAGGAACAAGTTTATCAGTGTGAACTTTTCCAACGTTGCTTGTTCAACATGAATGATATCCCGTCGCCGCTAGCTGCTCAGTCAGATGAAGTAAAGATCAGGTTGAAACACAAAGGATGGGAAGTCGAAATAACATGCGCAGGAAACAAAGTCAAAGAAGTTGTTCAAAACGTCCTGGACAGTATCGATCATTCAAGTCCATTGGATGAAAAGAATGCAATAGCTATCGGTGAACTGCAAAATCAGTTTGACAATATTAGAATGCTGCTAGATTCAAACACCATTCCTTCTAGTAAGGGAGTAATCAGGATGGAGAGAAAATCACCGCATAAGACGGGTATGACATGCAGAATACTTTTGGAAACACTATGGGAAGAGGGGTACTTCGTCACTCAGCGACTTTTAGCAGAAATTCATGAAGAATTAATGCGAAGAGGTTACAGCTACGACAGAACAGCAGTTTCGCATTCACTCACTGATATGGTCAGAGAAGGAATTATAGTCCGAAATGGGACGGCTCGTAACTATCTCTATCTACAGAAGACGACTTGAAGAGGATCTTAACTAAAAAAGCTTGTTACAAGCGAGGGACTAGTTCAGTCATTAGGTTTTTTTCCGTTTTGCCAGCATAGAATTTAGCCAGTTGATACCTGCGGTGGTGATTCGGTACGCTGGTAATTCAGAGCCATCTCCTACGACGTCCCTTTGAACATATCCTACCTTGACCAATTCAGACAATCTTGAACTAATTGATTTCGACTTTAGACCCGTTGCTGATTGTAGGTCAGACATACGCAATTTGTCATCTTCGATCCTGCCTAACCCCTTTGCGATACGGGAAGCAACCAGTTGAAGGGCGACAATTTGTTTATCTGAAAACTTTCGAAGTTCGACTCCATCCAATAGTGGAATTATCCTTGGACCTTCGGGGGTTATCTTAATGATATCTGAATATGATTGTATTAGCTCGGAAATAGTGTAATTAAGTGAAATTCTATTTGCTAGGTCCAATGCAGGAATTTGTTTTGTCAGAAATGATATCACAGAAGATATAACCGAATCTGCAGAACCATTGAACTGGACCCGAATGTCACCTATGGAGATTGTAACGTTGACGCTAGCTCCCGGGTCTGCAGTACCTGCAATTTCTCCCTTACCCCGATCACTGAACTCGATAGACACCAGATTTCACCTCAGCTACCAAATATTGAATATAAATATATATGCTTATTTCGAAATTCGTGTCTTTTGTATTTTGTTACGCCAGGAGAAGCAAAACATCGTCGACGAATAGACCTTACGTGAAAAGATAAATTAAACTCATTAATACAAGCTTAAACATCATCGAGGTTTTGAAATTGAGCGAATTATTGCATGAAGAAGAATTAGGTGATTGGAGAAGAACCCATTACTCTAGGGAGATTCTACCTACTTTAGATACCAAGCAGATCACTGTAATGGGATGGGTTTCTAGCACAAGGAGTCACGGCAATATTCAGTTTGTTGTAGTAAGAGACAGGCTTGGAGAAATACAAGTAACTGCAAAACGTGGTGAATGTTCAGACAAGGTTCTAGATCAGCTCGCACGTATAAAGGAGCACACGTCCCTAGCGGTCAGAGGGGCAGTTCGAGCACAAACTAGATCACCTAACGGTATAGAGATAATTCCAACTGAGGTAAGGATATTCTCGTTAGCTAAGCAAGCAGCACCATTCACGATCCAGGCTAATAAATCAACTGTAGGTATTGACACGCGCCTTGATCTTCGAGCTATAGATTTAAGGCGAAATTTTTTACGAAGCTTATTTGGAATTCGCCATACGGTACTTAGTTCTGTTAGAGAGTTCCTTGATGCGAAAGGCTTCATTGAGGTAAACACACCTAAAATGATCGCAACTGCCACTGAAGGGGGAGCTGCTCTGTTTCCAATTTTTTATTATAATAAAGAGGCCTACTTGGCACAAAGTCCCCAATTGTATAAGGAACAGCTCACGATGGCCTTTGAGAGTGTTTACGAGATCGGACCTATTTTTAGGGCTGAACCCTCGAGGACAAGAAGACACCTGTCAGAAGCAACCTCTATTGACGTTGAACAGGCTTTCTCAGATTATAATGACCTAATGAATTTACTAGAAGCAATGATAATGCATATTATCACCTCGATCAATGAAAGACGTTCCGATGATCTGGAAAGTATGCATCGCACAATGCCAAAGATAAAAACACCTTTCCCAAAATACAAATACGATGAGATAATTGATAAACTTCAGGCAAAGGGAGAACGTATTAGGTGGGGTGACGATATCAACCCCCAAATTATGAGAGGACTTTCAAATGAGGTCTTTAACGGCGATACTTTTTACTATATAGTAGACTGGCCCACTGCTGTAAAACCATTCTATGTTAAGCCAACCTCCAGATCTGAGAAGTTTTGTGAATCATTTGATTTAATGTTTGGTTCTCTTGAAATCTCCTCTGGTAGTACTAGGATAAATAGAAAGGAATCTCTTCTAGGAAATATGAAAAAACAAGGACTAAACACGGAATTGTTTGATTTCCATCTAAGAGTTTTTGACTATGGTGTTCCACCTCATGCAGGTTTCGGAGTAGGTTTGGAAAGACTGATCATGGTACTGATGAATATCGAGAATATTAGGGACGCTACATTCTATCCGAGGGATATTGATCGTCTAACCCCGTGAATGAGGAGAATTCAATCGGAATGGTTTCAAAGGACGAGATAAGGCACTTAGGCTGGCTTGCGAGGATAGAGCTGTCGGAGGAAGAGATATCAAAATACGAATCTCAGATTGATCGAATTATCCAACATTTTGACATCTTAGATAGCTTAGCATTAGATGATCTGGAACCTATCTACTTAAAGAAGTCCGTACGCGGCTTGCGTATCGACCAAGCAAAGGACTTCGGCGCGGGCGTTCTTCCGAAAACAAGAAGTGGAAAGGATGGATATCTGAAAGGCCCTAAAAGTGACGTGAAGCCATGAATAGACTATGTGATCTCTCTATCGATGAGGTTACAGAAGGTATAAGAAATCAGCATTTTACCGCCGAGGAATATGTATCACAAACTCTAGAACGTATAGCGAAGATCGATATCGATATCAAAGCTTTTGTGCGTGTGAATACTGATGATGCTATAGAATCTGCGCGAAGAATAGATAACAAGATCCATAAGGGAGAGGAGGTTGGCTATTTGGCCGGTATCACAGTGGGTATAAAAGACAACATAAGCACAAAAGGGCTGAGAACTACGTGTGCCTCAAGAATTCTATTGGATTATATTCCACCCTATGATGCGACTGTAATTCGAAAATTGAAGGAATGCGATGCAATCGTCATTGGAAAATTGAATTTAGATGAATTTGCAATGGGTTCAACAACAGAGTTCAGTAAATTTGGACCTACCAGAAATCCGTGGAATCTAGATTATGTTACAGGCGGGTCATCGGGGGGTAGCGCGGCTGCTGTTGCAGCAGCCGAGTGCACAGCATCATTAGGATCAGATACTGGTGGTTCGGTTAGATGCCCTGCAAGTTTTTGTTCAGTAGTAGGATTTAAGCCCACATACGGTTCGGTTAGTAGATACGGTTTAATAGCATATTCAAATAGCCTGGAGCAAGTAGGTCCGATAGCTCGAACAGTACCAGGTGTTATTAGAATGATGAACGCGATTTCAGGAGCTGACCCTAATGATGATACTACACGCACGGTGAATACGCCGTATTCTACTGAAGCATCTACGAATCGTCTACGGATAGCGTTACTAAGTAACTTAACTGTCACTGCCCAACCAGAAGTTTCCAAGTGTATCTATTCTGCGATGGATACTCTTTCCTCAGCAGGATGCATCTGCGAAGAAATATCCTTAGACTCGTTGGAATATGCACTTGCTTCTTATTATGTTATCGCTATGGCAGAAGCGAGTAGCAATCTCGCAAGATATGACAATATTCGCTATGGATTCGAAATGGATCCGGAAGGATATGATTGGAACTCGTATTTTTCGAAAGTAAGAAGTAACTTTGGCGAGGAAGTTAAAAGACGAATTATCATCGGGACATATGTTCTCTCTTCAGGATATTATGGTCGTTATTATCTTAAAGCACAGAAAGTGAGAGCCTTACTAAGGCGAGAGTTCAAGTCATTGTATTCCAAATACGATGTTATAATAGCCCCTACCATGCCTATACTACCCTTTAGAATTGGTGAAAAAATAGACGACCCCATTAAGATTTATTACGTGGATATCGACACGGTTGTATCCAATCTCACAGGAATGCCTGCAATTTCAGTCCCAGCTGGGTTTAGCAATGGTCTCCCAATAGGCCTTCAGATTATGTCAGATGAATTTAAAGAACAGAAGATATTTGACGCTGCCTTACTTTTCGAAAGAACAGCCAAAATCCCGGTGAGAGCTCCTTTATGATATCTATGTACGGTCCCAAAATTGGGTTGGAAATCCATTGTCAACTTACTGGTTTAAAAAGTAAGCTATTTTGTTCCTGTCATTGCAACTATCGTGAACATACCCCTAATGAGAACATTTGTCCAACTTGCACAGGGCTTCCAGGTACTCTGCCTCTACTCAATCAGACAGCAATAGAAAAAGGAGCAATGATTTGCATGGCTTTAAAATGTACTATCACACATACTATAATGTTTTACAGAAAGAATTACTTTTATCTAGATCTACCAAAGAATTTCCAACTTACTCAATATAACGCCCACGGGATTACAAGCATTGGTGTAGAAGGGATATTGGAGTATGGGCAAGGAGAAGCTAGAATACGTAGAGTTCAGCTAGAAGAAGACCCTGGTAGATTAGTGTACATGAATGGAGGTTCATCTTCACTGATTGATTATAATCGGGCAGGAGTACCTCTGGTAGAAATCGTCACCGAACCAGATTTTCATGATCCAAAAGATGTCAGATTATTTCTGAATAAATTAGCCTCAATAGTTGAACATCTGGGAGTTTGTGATACGAGTCTTGAAGGGGCAGTCAGATGTGATGCGAATATCTCCATAGGTGGTTCAAGAAGAGTTGAAATAAAAAATGTTTCCTCCTTTGGAGACGTTGAAAAGGCACTCAAATTTGAAATGACCCGACAAAAAGCTATGCTTAATTATGAAATGGAAATTAAGGGTGAAACTAGACATTGGGATGAACAAAGAAAAATTACCAAGCAATCAAGAAGTAAGGAAGAGGAACAAGACTACAGATATTTTTACGAGCCAGATATACCAGCAATTCAGATCGATGAAGATTATTTGAAGGAATTACACTCAAAAATGCCCGAACTTCCTGATGAAAGGAAAGAACGATTCATCAATTATTATAAGCTCACAGAGCACGTTTCCAAGGTATTAATAGATCATAAAGATCTAGCTGATTACTTCGAGGAATCGGTCAAGATCTATTTTGCCCCCAAAGAAATTTCAAATATCATCGTGACTGACTTGATGAGCTATGCAGATGACAATTCTAAGAAACTTGGTTCTACAATAAGGAACATAAAGATGACACCTAAACAATTGGCTGAAATAGCTCGAATGATAAAGGAAGGAATCGTAAACAGAAAAACTGCAAAGCAGATTCTATACGAAGCTGTAGTATCAGGTAAATTGATCACTTCAAGTGAAAATGAGAAGGATTTTAGAAAGATAGATGATGAAAGCCTAATTTTACAATCTATAGAAAATGTCTTCGAGACAGAGTCTCTTGCAGTGCTTGATGCCAAAAAAAATCCTAATGTAGCAAATTACCTGCTCGGAAAGGTGATGGAACTATCTAAGGGAAGAGTTGATCCAGGACGCGCGTTAAGTCTAATCAATAAGAAGCTGTTGAAATCCTGAAAAGTATTGTAAAAATCATGAGATCCAGCTTGTCTTTAGCTGGAGATATCAACGCTCGATGGTGATTGGGATATCATCACGCCGTTAGATTGATTATTGCTTGAGCCAGATCGCCTTTCGAATCGATAAGTGCTTGGACAGCTCTATCCTTACTGACGTTCGCTTGCTGCATTACCAGCACAACATCCTCCTCTCTCAATGATGGAACTTCTTTTTGTCTTTCCTCGATATCTGTTGCTACTACTTGAAAGATGGTGCTATCCTTACCTTTCATTTCAACTACTTGCGGTTTTATGAGATAAAGTTCTTTAGTTTCGGTTCGAATAACGACCTCTTCAATTTCACCCATATCTTTCATCTCTAACCCCATCTTGTCTAACATCCGTCTCATTTCGCGGTTACCGCCTCGCATCATACAAATCCTTCTATACTGGTCCCGCTTTTTATTCCTTGTCTAACCCTTACCGCAACTCCGGAATCAAACCCTTTCATCATAATTGACGCAATTCTAGCACGTCCTACCGCCAAAATCTTTCCATCATCATCTATAACTACGACATCTGACCCAACTTTGACGTTAGAGCCACACCATTTTACGTGCTTGCAAAAAAGGGAGCGCCCTTCGCTAACAAATGGAACAGCTTCTTCAACTGGGACAACACAATTTGCTTTGAATAGAGGGTTCTTCATTAATGTCTCAGCTCCTGAGGGCGTTAACGCTATTCCACCGTCTGTCCTTAAAGTCCCAGCCAGCTGATTGTCAAAGCTAAAACTCTTTATCCGCCCAGTTCTTCTTGAATAGCTGAAGGTAGTCGATCTTGGGAGAGCAAAATATGCACCAAATAGTGCATTCAAATGATGGCGAATTTTCTCTTGAGGGTTAACAGAAATAGTATCCAATGGAAATTCTACAATTAAAATGGATAAATACGTTTTTGATTGAATGATCTATATAGGAAAAAATACAAATATATAGTTAATCTAACTAGTGTTGGCGGTGGGCATCGACGGAAAACAAACAATCTGGTGATCAAAGGGAAGAAACCAGGAAGATACAATATACAGGAGGTTCGTCATTTATCGTATCTTTACCTAAGCGATGGATTCAGGAATTTGGACTCAAACAGGGAGATCATGTCTTGATTACTAGACAAGGAAACTCATTCTTGCAGATCTCGCCTGCCTCGCGTAGATCAATTAAGGAGCAAATGGAAGCTACTATAGAAGTACTAAAGGAGAACAATCCATACTATCTTGCTAGAAAATTGGTTTCTCTTTATTTCCTAGGCTATCACATGATTCACATTTTTCCAAAAGAAAACAACAGATTAACTAGTGATCAACGAGAAGTAATCAAAGATTTGGTGCGCCGACTTTTGATGGGGACGGAGATTATTGCGGACTCGGCTAGTGGCATGACTTTGCAAGTCCTAATCAATTTATTGGATCTATCCGTTGACGCAGCATTCAAGAGAATGATTCTTATTGCAAAGTCTATGCACGCAGACGTGATGCTGGCACTGAAGGAAAATAATATAGAATTAGCTAGAGAAGTACTGAAGTCAGACGATGAAGTAGATCGATTTAGCTTTTACATAGTTAGGCAGCTAAATATTGCGATTAAGAACGAATATCTACTCAGTGAAATTGGTTTGCAGGACTCTAGGAGCTGCTTGGGTTATAGACTAATTACTAAATTTGCAGAAAGAATAGCAGATCATGCGGTGTTAATAGCTAAAGAGCTTATAGACTCTAAACGACCTGTCAATCTAGATACTGTGAAAAGGATTACAGCAATGAGTAATTTTGCTTTGGGGGTTTTGGATGAAGCTTGCTTGTCTATGTTCAAACAGGACTATAATTCAGCAGACAAGGCAATTGAGAAGGCCCGAGAAATAGATTATTTAGAAAAGTCGATTATGAATGGTTTAAGTAATTTAAGGAACATGAATGATATTTATCGAGTAAAAATAATTACTGAAAACATTAGACGAGTTGCAGAATACGCTAGCGATATCGCAGAAATCGTGCTCAATATGACGGTGCAGCAAACTTTAAAGAAAGGTTAAACAGGTTTATTCAAGGGGCTATCAAGATTGCCAACATCGTCGTCATCATCATTTTGTGAAGTATGCGGACGACAGGTTAACGAAAATCTTACAGCTGTAGTAATTGAAGGAACAATCTTTAGAGTGTGTACTCAATGTTCTAAACGAGGAAAGCCCTACAATCCAGGGATTCCCAAGAATATAAAGCCATCTATTCGTCCTTCAATGCAATCCTCATTTCGCCAACCTCTTACAAAAAAACAACCAGTAGTCAAGAAGCGTGGATACCCTACTAGCAGAATCCAACTTACCGACGAAACTTTTCTATCACATGATTTTGGAAAAATGATTCGAGAAGCACGTATGAAAAAGGGGTTTACCCATGAACAGTTAGCCATAAAGATGAGTGAAAAGGCTTCACTCCTTAAGAAGGTAGAGACAGGCGCATTGAAGCCAGATGAGTTGCTAGCAAAGAAGCTTGAAAGGTATCTCCAAATCAAATTATACGTATCAGCAGATGACGAAAAAGAATAGATCAGCAGGAGAACTTGGGGGGTTTCTAGAGATCAATTGCCCTCAAGGAATTGCACTCTATCTAAGTGGGAATGTAGATAGGCTACAAGGGCTGCAGGAAAACAAGGGAAAGCAGCAGCGGCCTTATTACGTGTTACTATCCATACATTGTTTCTCTATTTTCTTCTTATAATGGGCATTTGATTAGGTTTCCTCTCAGAGTGAGTGTGATTAGAATTTCAAAAGTATGTGTTATCCTTGAAGATACACGTGATTTTATCCCCCCATTAAGTCACTGATGATGCCAGAGGCCGAGTATGAATTAAAGTTAGAAAATGTGTAGATTTAAGAACAAGGGAAGAGTATCAGATTAGCCAGTTTATTTTCTTTTAATTTCTTTCATTACCTCCTGCAAATAATTTTTCATTGCATCATAAGAGTTCTCCAGTTCTCTTGCTTTCGTCTCTGTTTCATGCAATTCAGTCGTTCTCCTCTTGACCTCTCCCTGCAATATGTGGTTCCATTCTACAAGAATTTATACTAATACAACAATAGCCGCAAGAGTGCCCGCAAGTAAGAGATAGATCTTGACCTCTTCTAAGT
>JBOGPP010000037.1:0-6193 GCA_050748485.1 Nitrososphaeraceae archaeon
TATCTGGTGAACCTGATTGAAATTAATCGAATTAGGATTTGTCATTAATCGCTTTTAAGTCCAGACTGTATTTCATAGCATCCGTGGTAGTCATCAATGTCTTAAGGTAAGACTCAAAACAAGTCCAGGTTGTTAGTGGAGGAGTACCACATCAAGGGATAGTCAGTTGCTCACGTTGCTCGTGCTTTCTTAGAATCTGTTATTATTATGATGTTTGGTACTTGTCAGCAATTAAGGATGGTGTGGCAAGGTCATAAACCACAGTGAGCAAATACGTACATTGCCATCATGAAACTCAATATTATATGCTACCTCAAAGATACTGCAGCTACAATTTCCAGACGACCGCAAACGTAAAAAATCATAGCAACCTCGTGACTAAACTAACACTGGCGATGTCATCCCTGTCTCATTCACACCAAGATACGCATTTCCATTTATCCCTTAGATATGGTTCTCCGCATATGGAACATTCTATTGTTTTACTTTGGACGAGATCATTCTCTGTTTTACAGCCTGGACATTCTCCATAACCAACTATATTAAAATTAGCTCGACGATTAGTTTGTAGTATTGTCAATGTTGTTCTCCTTCTATGAAATGTTTGTCTTTAGTAAGTCATTTTTACATAAATAGGCATAATCCTCATCTGATCCCTTTGAGTCACACTTACTATAATCCACACGTATATCTGTAATGGCCATAATACAATATTATATTCGCATTATGCATATATAAACAATTGGCATGCATTTACTGATTGTAGTTACGCTTAGGCATCCCTACACTCGAGTTGCTAGTAGCTCAATTTGACATTCATTTCTGGCCCGCTTTCCTCTTTCTCTGTTTGAAAGATAAAAGTGACAGAATTAACTAGTTCGAACAGTTGAGATATGTCGTCATCATGTTTTGAAATACAATACTGAAGGATCAGACTTACCGTAAGTATCCAAGATTGGAACGGACTTTATGGGAAAATGCCTTATTAGTAACTGAATAAAATTGTATATGCGATGTATATCTTGCGATCGAGAGTTTAATAACCTAGTTACTGGGAGTAGAATATTTAAGTAGTGTAATTGGCATCTTAGCGTTCTGTTCTGACCGTTGTTGTAAGGATTATTTTGATGCGCTAGGAAAAAATATTCGTTCACAGGAATCAGACTGATTGTAAAAAGGATACTGATGGATCACCTTTCCCAACTAGCACAGAGGATAGAGATTTACTTCTTACCAAGACAAATACATTAATGGACATGTTTGGTAACTAAATATTACTAATAACAGTATGATTCACCTGCGTATCTCTAACCCGCTAAAAAACTTTAGGGGTTTGTCTGAATGAGTTACCTTGGAACTGCCCTACTCTGTCAAGCCTCCCTGTGCATATCATATCTTCCAAATAGTTAATAGGACTAATTAGATTATGCTGATATTGCTTGAAGATATAATTATATTTCAAGGGTTAGGGTTTCAGTAATTATTGCATTATTTACAGCCATAGGAATATTGCAAGATGATACCCGGATTGTCAGGTTCTGGGCTCCTCAGGTAGAGAATTATGTTGTTACAATCTATCGCTCTTCGAGAACATTCCTTCATTTTATATACATGTGTGCCGAAGATGTTACTGATAAATGGCTATACTTAGAATTTACAAGCAAAAATCGGTAGAAATCGACCTTTCTAAACTGGTGGAGGCAATTAGTGAAACAGGTCTGGAGGATGGTTTACAAAAATTCTATGATAAACCTCTAGAGAAGGAGACCAAAAGTATAGTGGCAGGGCCTAGTTTTCTGCAATTCCTACGTAATCTATTTCGAGTTCAGATTGCTAGCGGAGACATTATACAGTTTGAACATAAGAGTCACAGTAAATACTATATGCTTTCCGCAACTGGAACATGGGACGAAATAATAAAACTAGGCTAGTAACTGGGGTCTAAAAAGTACAAATACACTGGAACAACTATCCCACATAAGTTATTTTGATGTTTTTGTTGCTGTCCTTTTCGAATTTTGATTCAATAGGCTTTAAAACGTACAGATTCATGGATAAAAAGCCTTGGTAGATGAACTATCGGGGTTAACGAACCCTCATCATAATTAGCGTTAGCTATACAGATACGTCTACTTTTCTCTATCATAAATAATAATTTTATCGGAAAGGAATAAAACCAATGCATATGTTGATTGGAGATCGGCAAGCAAAAAGTATGGAAAAGCTAAGACATAAAAGAAATAGGCCAGTGGCTGGGACTATTCGTCAAAAAGTGTTCCAAGAAAAAGAGCATTTGATTTCCATTACTTAGGTAAAGGATGCTTTTCGAAAGTGATTCTAAATAGCTTTCTTCAATATTTGGTAGTGATAACAATACCTGGATCTCTTCGCAAGCTATCTATATGCTGAGATTTGTGCAATTCCCTTTCCAGATTGTCCAGCCGATCCATTGACTCTTTGTTTATCTGTAGATACTGGAAGAATGACTCTTCACGAATTCTTGCGAATAGTGTTAATACCTGGGTCTTATTTGCACCGTGCTTTATGTCGTACTTGATATTTTTGATGATGTTTAGTTGCTTTCCATACTTTTTATTCATTCGTTTCTGCCAATTGGAAGCGTCTGCTGGAAGCCCTGTTACATATCTTATAATCAATTTTTCCATATGCTCTTCATGCCATTTTGTTAATGGGAAACTATTCTGTGTCAAAAACTTTAACTCCCTTTACATACGCCACCAGCGTATATAACCTTATAAAATTTCAATTCTCATCTGACGCCATTGAAATGAGAATAGAAATAGACCAGCATGCTCTTCTTGAAGATAAGGTTATAATTATGTATAGGTTGTTAGTTTTTCTTATCTGGGCTAAGCTAAATGAAATCCAAAGCCGACATGAAGATCACGCGTGCATCCTCTATTCTATAGAACCTGTCGATCACTAATTTATCTGCCGTCTCTATTTTATCTCAAACCATGAATTAATGCTGGTTAATATGATATCTGCCGTCTTTATCTCAACATTATTATTGATTCTTGTATTTATTACATCTTTGCCACACGGTGATAGTATATTGTGGTAGTAGCCTATATGTCTGCCGCGGTTACTAGTATGAAAGCAACTCATTAATAATAAAGGCAGATTATCGGTTGAATCGACGAGTTAAAATCACCTAGCTGGTTGAACGTAGAACAGATTGGTTTGGGTTCAATTGCCGTTATCTAATCCATAGCAACTGGCCAATTCCATTCTAACAATAGTCTCGATAATACTAACAGCTTCAATTCTTTTATTAATGGAAGGTATTGAGAGTTATTACGGGTTTGTTCGTTCAGATAAACAACAAGTTTCGTCTAGTTACATTGGATTGGGAATGTTAGTCATTGCCAGCAGCTACAGCAACAGGCTTTTCAATAGGAACTACACCATTCTTGATATTGGTAATGGCAGTCGCATCACAATTCGACAGAATTTCTAGCATCGCATATGGTATTGGAGACAAGGAAGGCAATGCGTTGGTTAGAGGATTTCGCATTCGTATGAACGGGTTGGAAATTGCGAATCGACTAATAATCGCATCTCCTGCTTTTGGTGAATCTACTATTAGTTTTCATATCGAAATCGAACTGGCAGAAATAAAAGGAAGAAGAAAACGACTGAGAGTATTTACTACTAGGAGTTACTGAAAGTATTGTACAATGGTATTATAAAGCAGACCGCACCACTTCAAACCTTTCTATCGAGATTTATCACTAATTGAAAATGCAATACTATTTTTTGGTGGATTGCAACTATAAATAATCAATTCAGCAGAGGAATAAGAATCACTAATACCATTACCCATAATATAATCATATACAATAGTTATATTATAGTCGTGTAGGACTATGCATTTTCAGAAATATTTATTTCCTTTATCCATAGTGTGATATATACATTTTCTCTTCCGGTTTCATTTCTCTTTGTCTTCTTACTTTTTTTACAGCATCTTCTAAATGTCTAATGGTCACAAGTGCTTCTGAGGCATGTTTAAATGCTTCTTCAGCGGATGGATACCTCTGTATATAATCATGCAGAACTAAAGATATGGCAGTGTTTACAACTGACGATACATCAGCTCCACTGAATCCTTCTGTCGCTTCTACTATTCTATTCATATCAATATCGTTGCTGATTGGCTTTCCTTTAACATGGATTTGTAGAATTCTTTCTCTTGTGATCTTGTCTGGATTTGGTATATAAATGATCTTGTCAAAGCGACCGGGTCTCAATAATGCAGTGTCCATCATGTCTATTCTATTAGTGGCAGCCAATACAACGATATCATGAATTTCCTGTATACCATCCATCTCTGTGAGCAGTTGCGACATCATCTTATCTGAACTAGATAGACCTCCAAGACCTTCGATCCCACCTCCTCTGATAGAGGTAATAGAATCTATCTCATCAAAGAATATAACACATGGTGAAGCTTGTCTTGCCTTTCTAAAGATCTCTCTCAGTCCTTTTTCAGACTCTCCTACCCACTTTGACAAGAGCTCTGGGCCCTTAACGCTGATAAAATTTGCTTCTGATTCAGTTGCTACCGCCTTTGCAAGCATTGTCTTACCTGTTCCTGAAGGGCCGTGCAACAGTATTCCCTTAGGCACATTATGTCCTAACTGCTTGTACATTTCCGGAAAACGCATTGGCCATTCGACGGCTTCCTGTAACTCTCGCTTTACTAAGTCTAACCCACCAATATCATCCCATTTCACGTCAGGTGACTCTAGATAGACTTCCCTCATAGCAGAAGGGGCAATCTCCCTAATTGCATTCTGGAAATCGGCCATAGTAACTACCAGTTTATTTAGCACCTCCGGTGCAAGTTTTTCATCCCCCAGATTGAGTTCAGGTAAAAGTCTTCTCAAACACTTCATAGCTGCTTCTTTGCACAAGTACTCAAGATCTGCTCCCACAAATCCATGGGTAACAGCGGCGATCCTATCTTGGTCTACGTCAGCATTTAGGGGCATATTTCTTGTATGAACCTGGAGTACTTCTAGTCTGCCGCCTTTGTTTGGAACTTTGATCTCGATTTCTCTATCAAATCTTCCCGGTCTACGCAATGCAGGATCTATTGCGTTTGGTCTGTTACTTGCTGCTATAACTATGACTTTCCCGCGGCTCTCCAATCCATCCATGACTGAAAGCATTTGAGAAACTACTCTTCGCTCTACTTCTCCCATGACTTCTTCTCTTTTTGGTGCAATAGAGTCTATTTCATCTATGAATATAATGGAGGGGGCTTTTTCTCGCGCCTCTTTAAATATTTCCCGTAAACGCGCTTCGGATTCCCCATAGAATTTACTCATGATTTCTGGTCCTGATATACTAATAAAATGCGAGTTGCTTTCATTGGCTACTGCCTTAGCCAATAGAGTCTTGCCTGTTCCTGGTGGTCCATGCAATAGCACACCTTTCGGTGCTTCTATACCAAGTTTTTCAAATATCTCAGGATGTCTTAAAGGGAGTTCTATCATTTCTCTTACCCTTTGTATTTCATCCTTTAACCCCCCGATATCTTCATAAGCAATAGCTCTCGCGGTTGTCCCTGCCAGTGCCACGTCAGAAGTTGAAGCTATAGTGAACTGTGTCTCCTTGCCTATTATGACTGCGTCGCAGGCAGCAGGCGCAAGGCCTATAACCTGAAAGGTAAGTCTTCCACCAAAATACGGGACCATAACGTTATCTCCTTTTATCATGGAAACGCTATCAAGTGAGTCTGCAAGATACCTTTCATCAATTGAAGATACTGCTTCAAGCGGTGCAACAATAACCCTTTCTGCTAGTGTGGCTTTGATCTTTTTTACGATTACAATGTCACCTATGGCTAGACCGGCATTATTCCTAACTAGACCATCAATTCTGATCACCCCCTTACCCTCATCAGAAGGATACAAAGGTAAGCACTTAGCTACAGTCCTTCTGGCACTTCCGCTTTTTTCACCACCTTTCAATTCTATAATATCTCCAGTGGAAGCTCCGAGAGAATCCATAGAATCGTAATCAAGACGGGCGACTCCTCTACCCACGTCTCTACTATAAGCCTCAAGTATCTTTAAATCGAGATTTAAACTTCGAGTATCTTTGCTGTGCATACTAACTCAGCTTATCAGTAACTCCTTATACAGTTTTGCAAACCTGTAGT
>JBOGPP010000038.1:0-6579 GCA_050748485.1 Nitrososphaeraceae archaeon
TACTGCAGAATACGAATTCAAGAATTTATTCATTAGTTTAATCATACCTTTAATCGCAATTAATCTACTAGTAAATCCTGTTTTGTTAAATCAATATCTTAAAAAATCCAAAATAACATAGTTACCAAGCAAAGCGAGAGAATCAGCAACGAAACAACCAGCTAATAAGAAAGATCTTTTGGCCGTCTAAATAGATTTAATAGTCATTCCTACTACAAGTTCCTGATTGTTATCAGCTCATCCAATCATTATCTTATTGTTACTTCTAATAGTTCTGTTGAATCATGATCAGACAGTTTGGGCCCAACAATTATCCTTTGGTCAAGATTCATTTGAGAATACAACAAATAGCCAAACACAAAATCGTCTTGATACAATAATTGAGCTATTGCAACAGGCAAAGCAAGGAAGTATTATCCAGCTAAGCTTGACCATTATTGTATTCATGATGGGATTGGCTTATGTAATCTTTGGACTGTACATTGGACAGGAACAAAAACTTTCTGTCTTTACGAAGAGATTATATCTGACTGCTTATTTTGCACTGATTATTCCTATCACAGTTATACTTGTGAGATACATAGTTAACGCCATGTCGTCTGGTGTATTGGATGATCCAGTTCTAACTGTTGCATTCTTACTTCTTATTCCTGTTACAGCCTCGTATGTCCTGATGATAGTTAAAAGCAGACACGACATTGTCAGGCGTTCTTGAGCTCAATATTCTTTGTATGATCGGTCTTCATATAGATATCAACTTTCGCAGGTGAGGATAAGTTTCTGCTTGATCTCGCCCTTTGCAAGACGCATCTTGTATTGATTCTGGGTTGTTTTCATCAGAATGACTCCTCATTAATTCGTCCTGGGAGCTTACGGCCTTTTTTCTATGTCGCTCCTCAATTGTATAAAAATATATCTCATGCACGAAATCTGATATTTCAAATAATCTGAACTGCGATAGTCTTCAGGGATACAACTGTGAGCACGTAAAGACATTTAATCCCCAATTCCACTTATATTGGTATGACCCACAGAAATTCTATCCCTGAAAAACAACGCGCCTTTGTTTTTGCAGGAGGAGGTTCTTTAGGTGCATATGAAGCAGGTGCTTACAAATCAATGTACGAATTTATCAAAAAAAGAGATGAAGATCAAGGAATAAGGGGTAAGCCAGTATTTGATATTATTGCTGGAACTTCCATTGGTGCTATGAATGCTGCAGTTCTGGTTAGCTATGTTGTAGAGAATGGAACTTATGAAGGATCTGCTCAGAGACTTGCTGATTTTTGGGAATATTTATGCGCAGATTCAATGATTGAATCCAATCCCTTTTTCGCATCTTGGTGGGAATACTGGCGTTTGATTACCAAAGACTCTGCAACAAGTGAAGCTGCAAGACGGTTTTATTCAACCAAAGAGTTTGCTACGTATGGAGTACCTAATGTTTTTTATCCCTTTATGCCATCACTTGACAAGAGGTTTCTTCATCCATTCAATACATGGTTCCAATATAGTAACGAGCCACTAAAACGCAGTTTAGAGCGGTTTGTGAGATTTCCGATCTCTACAAGCTATGAAGATGATCAGCCAAGGCTGATATTGACTGCAGTTGACGTTACTGAAGGGATACCTGTGACGTTTGATAGCTATCCCAAGGAAGATGGTCACAGAAATACCGGATATGGAAGATATATCAGTCATGATGGTAAGGATACAGGTTTTGAGCATGTAATCAGATATGATGACGGAATCACATCCGATCAAGTTATGGCAAGCGGATCACTTCCTATCAACTTTGATTATACTAAGATAGAGGTTGAAAGCTATAACTACAATCACTATAGTAGAAAAGACAATGGTGAGAACAAAACTCGTGGTAGTAATGGTGCTACTAACATTGGTGATACCGATTCTCTTTACATAAAGGAAATCCGACGCTTTTGGGATGGGGGACTTATGACTAATACTCCATTAATGCAGTTGGTCCTGCTACACAGATATTTCTGGTACCGTGTTAAAGGAATAAAAGATAACGTTCCCAGGCTAGTGATAGGAATAGTTAACCTTCATCCTACTGCACAGCCAGAAATCCCAAGTGACTATGACGGCGCGCTAAACAGAAAGAATGACATAAGCTTCTCGGACCGTTCTCGCCAAGAAGAAGCTATATTGATACTGATATCTGATTATGTCGGACTGATAAGATCTTTGATAAATCTAGCCGAAGAGGGGGGAATTAAAGAAGAACGCATCAACAATCTCTTGGATCAACCAACAAGATTACGTGGTTTGTTATATCAACCTAAAAAGCTTAGGGAGACTATAGAAGGTCGATTTGAAATAGATGAAGTAATACGTATAGAGCGAAGAAACGATCCGCATACCATTTCAGATAAAATATTTGATTTCTCAAGGGGAACGATTAATGGCCTGCTCGAAGATGGGTATAATAATGCCAAGATCGAATTGACCGAATTTGAGAACAGGTTGAGAAGAGCTGAACTCGAAAAGATTAGATAAGATGTGTACCGGGATATTGGTCAAAAGGGCCTTGACTAAGGAGTTTGTAACAGGAAAGGTTTATGAGGATTAGGCTGAACAGAACATAGTACTGACAAACAAATGAACCAGCCCGGAAGAATACTTCTCTGCCTGCTTGTGGCAACGGTGATTATCATCATCTATTACTCTATAAATGAGAATGTGCTAGGGCAACAGCAGCAGCCAACGAATAATACTGATAATTTAGAAACTATCATTCAACAGAATAACAGGATAATTCAACAAAATGATGAGACTGCAATTCAGGACCGAGCTAGTACTTATATCAGTACTATCGCATTACTTGTTAGTTTATCACTTGTAATCTATGGGTTTCAACTATCGCGCGGAGGAAAAATAACACAAAAAGCAAAACGACATTACCATATCATAATATTATCATTGGTAGTTCCAGTAATTATTCTCATAGCTGTTGCCTGGTTTGCAATCGCGGAATTCCTGTATCCACATTATAATATAATGGCATCTTTGTTGCTTATTCCAGCTTTAATAGTGATCGTTTTAATGTTTAAAGGAACAATAATAGGTGATGACCAGCCGACTGATTCGGCTAATACAAAAAATGGATGATGCGACACCGACAAACTCGAGCGGAGGAGATTGGTTATGCCAGAAATAGCACAATAGATGAACCAAATTGCTAAAACTATGTTTATAATTTAGCTGATTAGAAGCGCACCAAGGGGGGAAGGAGAAAAGAAACCTTTTCTACATTCATCATCACTACTTTTTTGAGCATTTAATTATTTTTCACTACTTCTTCCTCTTTCTCGGAGAAGCAACTGTCGTTGTTTCAGCTACTTATAGGGCCTGTCATAGCAGACTATTCCGGATACGGCAGCATTTAATATTACATTCCTAGTCGGATCCTTAGCCTCGCTTACTATGATCCCGATGATGATTATCATGCGACGACGGACAAATTCAATGGGCATGCCATCAAACAAATGATTTCTCCGACTTGATTGGATGAAATGCATGAAAAAGCTTTACCAAAATTAAGGATAGCTGCTATGCTATTGTTAAAATTGCTGGCCAAGGAATCCCTTTAAATCATATGTTACCAGTGATGCTATACTAGCTCAATGATTCTCAATGCAATGTATTGCAGTGCGTGCGTACACTGGAATTTAAGTAGCCATAACAGCTGCATACATGCCTATATATTGAGAGTTAGAGCTATTAGAGAAGGATGATCCATCCCACTCCCTGTTCCTTGAGCAGCAATTCAGCTCCAACCTAAACTAGAAAACCTAATATACACTCACTTTCTTTGTAAGAAAGATTTTTTCTTTGGTAGAGGACCCCGAGATTTTTCATGTAGTCTTCGAGTACATAATTCTCATAATCGAAATAATTGTTGGTATTCTTGTAGCCGGATTAGTAATAATCACCTTAGTTAACCTTTTCAGATCCCTTCTCTCAAAATTGTGGAAGCGGCAGCAAAAGGTACATATCCGTCAAATCGTGACCAGGATGCTAAGAGGTCTCCTGATAGTCCTAGATTTCTTGATCGCCGCTGATTTACTGCACACTATATTAGATCCAACAATAGAGGAAACCGCAGTATTAGCATTAATCGTAGTGTTGAGAATATTACTTAGCTGGTCTCTCTCGAAGGAAATAGAGATGAGTACTAAAGAGGAGGTCTAGGTGGCTCTACTTACATAACGCCTTATCGAACATAGGTCGTATTGTCTCCTTACTTTCCACTGGATAGCATTAAACAATATATGGAGACAGACTAGAAAAATCGTAGAATAGAAATATCAGAAATTGCACAAATAATCTCTACTTCAGTTAAGACTGTTCACAGACGACTCCAAAAGATGCAGAGAAGCCAACTACTGCAATTTACTATCCTTCCTAACCCTCAAGCAATAAAGGGTCAAATTGTATTCTATTTGGAAATCAAAGTTGAAGTTAGCTGCTATGAAGCTGTGTTTGAATCAGTTTTGAATAAACTACGCAATTATCTCGTATTATCATTAACACAACATCATCAAGAAGAAACAATAGGTTTGATACTAGCTAGCGAAGATTCTTTCAAGATAGAATTCATAAGATCCGAAATCGAATCCATATATGGAGTAAGGGAATCTAACATTTTCTTTCCCATCACAATGGAGTATAATCAAGAATCTATTATAAAAGCTATAGAACAACAGATGCTAACGGCAGTAAGAAAATGTGACTGATAAGAGTGACTTATTAGACTGCCTTAGAACGTGTGTCTATCCATTACGGTTCAATGGTATGTAACCCAATTGTTAGCACATACCTCTTATTCTATATCATGGGATTATCACATAAGTGAGTAATTTGGTTCATTTGGAACTTTTTTATATTATATTTGCGTCAATCTCCGTTCTCATTTATAACCACCAATGATGATCCATCACCATTTATCATATTCATCTATCGTCCTATCAAAGTCCTTCTTTCTACTATCTCTCATCGTTATTTTAGTTATGGCTACCAAATTTAACTTTTGACGCATTTAGTTTGATGTTCTGGCATTGAGGGATCATCTTGTGTTGCGTTGCATTGACGACTTGGCCATTACAATTCCGAAATATAGAATTATAATGATAAACCCTAAGGTTGCAAATAACCGCGCTTCATTCAAATATTGTTTTCCTGTAAACCATGTATCATCTACTAATATGATCAACCCAGAGATGGCAAATGGAATCACCATAGCGGCAGTTAAATCTGTCCATCTTTTTCGTTCAGCAGCACGTCCCCCTAGGGTCAGAAATATGAGGATGCCTAGAACGCGGTAATATCCACCTGAAGCAGAACAGCATTGTCAATATACAACATCAACGCTGTATCTCTCGGTATGTATTTAAATTCATGCAGAAGAAATGACGGTATTCGCTACCGCAGAAGACTGAATTCTAGTCTTTGAATGAACTGATTTCAGTTTTTATCTATGATAGCAGAAAAAGGTATTCGCTAAATAAGAGGACGATTTAAGGCCTATGCCTGTGGAAAAAGAACTGCTAACTGATTATAACCAATGTTTCCAAGTCATAAATATAATCACTGCTGCATTTTTGGCACTCTATATTAATAAATCTATTCTGATCTTGCTTCAATGAAACGTATCTGGAGCCTTGCCACTTATAAGTTATTTATGCAAGCCATCTAGCAATATATTGCCAACATCAACTTTTTGAAATTCTTAAGAATTACTTTATTACTGACACGAGTCCATCCGTACCTGTAAGTGTGCCAGCTACGTAAACAGCCTTATTAAATGGATTAAATTCTAAGGCGAGTGGAAGACTGTTAACATCTGTGGTAGAAGCCACTGTATTATTCTTACTGTTTAAAATAGATATAGAATTGGATACAACATTACCTACATACATATCAGTATTGGATGGATTGAATAGCATAGCAACAGGCTCGGTACCAACTACGACGGTATCGAGTAATGTGCTACTTGAGCCATCAATTATAGATACAGATCGTGAACCGCGATTGGCTACGTAGATATCATTGTTAGCAGGATTGAATTCTATTGTGGTAGGTTCGTTTTCAACTTGAACATTATTCACTTCCGTGTTATTCCTGGTATCTATGGCGGAAACTGTTCCTGAATCCCTATTAGCAACGTACAGATTGTTGTTCGAGGGGTTATATTTTAGGGATATAGGTGAGCCTCCTACTTGTATCTCTTTGATCAGCGTATTGTTATTGCCAGAATCAATAACTGAGACAGTATTTGAGCCTTCATTTGCTACATAGACATAATTATTGGAGGGATTGAATTCCAAGTCTACAGGATCTATGCCAACTTCTATATCATTGGTAACCTCATTAACATCGCTGTCAATTACTGAAATAGAGTTTGAAATTACATTAACGACGTAAATATAGTTGTTGGCTGGGTTGAAGAGCATTTGTTCTGGGAAGCTGCCGACAGTAACATTCTTAATCACTGTATTATTATCAGTCTCAATCACAGACACTGTCCCTGAATCACGGTTAGTCACGTAGATATTG
>JBOGPP010000039.1:0-5095 GCA_050748485.1 Nitrososphaeraceae archaeon
ATATCCAGCTGAAAAGCCAAAAAGATTTGAAAGAATAGAGTTGAATAAACTTGTCCATTATGAAAGATATGATAGGACAAAGCAGCTGGTAACATAATGATCCTCAATATAGAATCGAAGGCATATATTCTGTACTTGTCAAAATGTTTGTACGAAATTTTCACATGCGTTGTATTTTATATTCTTTCACTTTACTTCATTTCCTTCCTTCTTCTGTCCTATATTTTGGGATGCAGGATAACTAGGAGTCCCCAAGGTGAAAACCTTAAACGTAATATTTACCGTCTGTCTGATGGTAAGAATCAATATCGATAGATGCGTGGACCATTTGAATTGCTATCTAAGTCGTGTGTGTTTGCGTGATATCTAAGATAAATATGATAACGACAAAGAACAGCATATGTCTGAGGAAAATGCGGAAAAATCTCTTACGACAGGAGAAATGCAAAGACCATTTGAAGAAGAGGAAGTAATATCCACATCATGATATGACAGATAAACAGATTTCGATACGGGAAGTACCCTCTGCAGTACTTCAAGAGGAAATACCACAAGGAGAAAAGCCTCAAGAGGTGGAACAAGCACAAGAAAAACCTAGAATTAGCAAAAGGAAACAGAAAAGACGAATAACTTCTTATTTATCAAGTATCTCAAAGCAAGTAGAGAAGCAGGGAAATCAAATCAACAAATTAACAATCATGATTCAATCTCTTCAGAAGTACAAGCAAACCAAGTTGGCAACAGAGGCAAGAGTAAGCGGGTCACAATCTCAATCTATAAAGGAGATTCAATCTCAAATCAGTCAATTACAAAAACATGTGACACGAATTCAAAATGACATTTACAAGATGAGGATATCTTCCGTAGCAAGGGCAAGAACAAAAATACAATTTAGAAAATTGGCATCTGATGCTACCGTTAAAACTAGATCTAAAAAAAGCAAGCTATCTAAAAGTAAAGTCAAGGTAAGAAAAGCAAGAAGCCACAAGAGAAAATAAACGCTCTTCAAGGGGAATTTCGAAGTCGTCTAAGAGGTTAGAAGTGAAGTTGGAAACTAGTAAATTCAAATTCCTTATTGATGTTACTGAGTAGAGTAATCGTTGAATAACCATATTCAGATTTCAATGGCATGCCTCTTCTAGATTTTGCTACGATTCCACTCTGGCTTCAAGTATTGGCATATGTATATTTTGCTGGAGGCATAATCGCAGCAGTTTACATTGCTTACGATATACTCAAGAAAAGACATATGCAGAAAATCCCAATCATGAACGTAGTGTGGCCTGTAACTGTATTCTACCTCTTTCCGTTAGGACTTTTGGCTTATTGGCATTTAGGTCACTCATATTCACGTACATCTAGCATTGATCAACAACACTTTGTAAAATCACATGAATATACCAGTAATAAAAATACTAGGCCATTCTGGGAGAGCATATTTGTCTCTGCCACCCATTGCGGTGCTGGCTGTACCATCGTGGACGTCATAAGTACGTGGCTTATCTTTATTGGCAGCATAGTCATCTTCGGATCTATCCTTGCAACCGCATTTATCCTTGACTTTACATTTGCCTGGCTACTGGGAGTGATCTTTCAATATCTAGCGATATCAGAGATGCGCAAAGTGTCATTGAGAGAAGGTTTAGTTGATTCGATCAAAGCTGATACGATTTCTCTTGCTGCTTTTGAGATAGGTCTATTCGGATGGATTGCCATAGTAGCATTAGTTATATTTGGTACGTTGGTTGAAAACCATTTCAAATTCCAAAGGACTGCAGTAATAATCATATAAAAGCTTGTTGATCGTACTTTAGTTTATGGCATTTAGATCGGTAGACCAATTTCAGAATTAATCTATTCTTGTATGTTTGCAAGATTATTCAATCTGACATTGGTGATAATTAATTTTGAATCTTATTCATAGTCATAATCACAGTGTTTAAATATTTACCGAATCCAGAATTTAAACGTGGAATACAAATATCCAGAAGTTCTTGTTGATACCCAATGGGTTCAAGATCACTTAAATGATCAAAATGTTCGTATTGCTGAAGTAGATTACGACAGAATAGCGAACTATGACTTGGGACATGTTCCAAATGGTGTATTATTTGATTGGAAAGATGACATAAATGATCCTATCGCAAGAAATGTAGTTGCTAAAGAGGCATGTGAGAAGCTCTTGCAGGATGCCGGAGTTAACGATGACACAACACTTGTACTTTACGGAGATTTTAACAACTGGTTTGCGGCCTTTGCATTCTGGGTGTTCAAATACTATGGATTTAAGGATGTTAGGATAATGAATGGTGGCAGGAAGAAATGGCTATTAGAAGATAGACCACTAACCAAAGATACTCCCCCTCAACATGCTAAAGGCACCTTTAGAGCATCAGGTCCTGATGATAAGATTAGGGTATTTCTAGACTATGTAAAAGAATCTCTATCAGATAAAGAAATGAAGAAGCTTGTAGATGTTAGAAGTCCAAAAGAGTTCACTGGCGAAATATTAGCACCACCTGAATATCCAACTGAACATGCACAGAGAGGTGGACATATACCAAGAGCATTAAATATTCCATGGGCACAAGCAGTTAATGATGCTGACGGAACATTCAAACCAGCAGATCAGCTAAAGCAACTGTATGAATCAAAAGGTATTACACCTGATAAGGAGATTATAGCATACTGTCGAATCGGAGAAAGATCATCGCATACTTGGTTTGTCCTCAAGTATCTGCTTGGATATCCTAACGTAAAGAACTATGACGGTTCATGGACTGAGTGGGGAAATATGATTGCAAATCCTATTGAGAAGGGGAGCTAAAAATATCAAGATCCTGAAACCACCTCAAACATATAATGTCAAATATCATGATAGCAAGTCCAGACTAGTTTTCTTTATTATGAACGGATTTGCTATCATATTTCATGTTTAAAACCTTAAGGCGAATTATCTACAGCTAACGTATATATAATAACAATAAATGGAGATAGGAACAACTATGAGGATACCTAAAGGCTAGTAATCCGTATTGAAAAATGATGATGATGATGATACTACTAAGAATGAAAATAAAAATAATGATGCTGCTCCATCCAGAAGACTAGGGCTAAAAGCAAACATCAATCAGTTTTCGCTCCTAATATTAGTCAATGCTTTTGTAGGTGCGATGATTGGCTTGGAACAAACAGTCGTTCCACTCTTAGGAAAAGAAGAATATGGCCTAGAATCTAATGTATTAATTCTATCTTTCATTGCCAGTTTTGGAATTGTTAAGGCTATACTCAATCTCTTTGCTGGTAGCCTGTCCGACAGATGGAATAGAAAGAAGGTTTTAGTATTAGGATGGCTATTTGCTGTGCCTGTTCCTTTCATCTTACTCTATAGTCCTGATTGGAACTGGGTTTTATTTGCTAACGTGCTGCTAGGAGTAAACCAGGGTCTAGCATGGTCGATGACCGTAAATATGAAAATTGATTTGGTTGGAAAGGAGAGAAGAGGACTGGCGCTAGGACTGAATGAATTTGCAGGTTATATTGCAGTTGCTTTGGTAGGCTTTTTCACAGGTTACATAGCGGCTATCTATGGCCTAGAACCGTATCCACTCTATTTAGGAATTGCCTTTTCATTATTAGGTCTAATAATATCCTTGGTCTTTGTAAAAGATACATCAAAATTCACAGAATTAGAATTAAAAAATGAAGATGGAAAAATCAAGGGACAAAACAAGGACAAAGAGGATCTAGAAAAAAGGCTAGAATCTAAAGAAAAAGATCCACATTTTACTAACGGACTATACCAATCAGCCGAAAGCAATCTAGGTTTTAAACAGATATTCTTGGAAACTTCTTGGAAAAACAGGTCTCTATTAGCGGCTAGTCAGGCAGGGTTAGTTAACAATTTGATATTCGGTGTAACCTGGGGTGTATTTACTATCTATTTTGTATCTCTTGGAATAGGTATAAACGACACTGCATTTCTAAAAGCATTACACCCTGGTGTATGGGGATTCTTACAACTTGCAACAGGCCCACTTAGTGATAGCCTAGGTAGGAAGAGACTCATTTATCCTGGGATGATTGTTCAAGCAGTTGGTATTTGGATAATACTAATGTCTGGAAGTATCTTCTTTGGACTAATCATTGGCATGATTCTTTTAGGCGTAGGAACAGCTCTTGTATACCCCACGTTGCTTGCTGCAATAAGTGATATAGCTAATCCACGTTGGAGGGCTACTTCTTTAGGTGTCTATAGATTTTGGAGGGATTTGGGATTTGTTTTTGGGGCTATCGGGATCGGTTTCATTGCAGATATGTCAAGTTTAAGTACTGCCATTGAGGTAGTCGCATGGATATCATTGGGTTCTGGAATATTTGTTCTTGCAGTTATGCGGGAAACTAAAGTGAAGCTTTAAAGCTACAAAATATGATGCGTGTAAAGCAATTTAAATAAATAGTTCAAACGTGTTCTGAATTGTTAGATGAATATGACTGACGATAATAAGAATAAAAACGATCCCAATCTTAAGATAAAACCTACAGAGCTAAAGGGGAAGATAGATAATGGTGAAGATATATTTATTTTGGATGTTAGAGATTCTAAAGAACATGAACCTTGGAAAGTTTCTTATGATAGATACCAGGATACTGCTGTAATTCCACTAAATGATCTATCATCCCCTGAAGCATTAAAGCAGATCCCAAGAGATAAAGAGGTTGTCACATTTTGTGGTCACGGAAATAGATCTATGAGTGCCGCTAAGATGCTTTCAGAAAAAGGTTATAATGTTAAGACAATTGAAGGAGGTTTAGATGGCTGGAATAAGGTAGATGATATAGCACGATGAGTGTCGGGTACTTATGATATAAAGGCAAAGGAAATCAGTATTATCGTGCTGTAAGTCAGTAGAAGTAGCACAGAAGACACTTGCGAAAGTGCGGCAGACACTAAAAAAGTTTTGCCAGGTCTACGGCTACAAAACTTAGATCTGATATTTTAAAACTTGTACCACAACTTATTTGATAACCTGCTAAATGTTGATCCACGGCATAATCACATAATCGCAGAGGATCAGGTATGAAGTTCGACAAC
>JBOGPP010000040.1:0-18987 GCA_050748485.1 Nitrososphaeraceae archaeon
GAAAAAGGCCTAAAGTTTTATAACTTGCATAAGTTCAAACTGAACTGTAAATGTAATGTATTCCTCTTCTATGCCGCTAGGACCAGGGGGCGTCGACGTTTTAGGAAATTTGGCAAGCAAAATGGAACAGCAGCTCAAAGATACTGAACAAGTCAGAACCTCATTTGATGCAGAAATCAGGAGGTACAAAAATAAACAGATTAGTAAGAAGGAATTTGTACATAAACTAGTTACCTATACTATATCACTCTCAGCCTTAAATTTTCTGGTTATGCATGTGATCCTAGAGATGAGAACGGCTGTTGAAAAGGGAACCTCGATGAAGGATACTACAGGGGGAACCGTTAGTGAGGACTCATCGACTTCAGGTTCCCAGTTTAGTTTCGGTATTCAGGGATTTGTTGGAGGCTCATTTCCTGGTGGATCGGGAGACGGTGGTGACCTCTTAACCACTGGAAAGACGACGACTTTGATTCGCGATATCAACAATACCTACAATGGTACTGATGCGACAGGATTACGTGACAGAACTGGTTATAAAAAAGGCCAAAATAGCAATGGTGGGTATTTCCTAGAGAGTTCATTGCCAAAGGAATGTACTGGCTGTGGAACAGTTCTGATTCGAAACAGAAATTTTTGCGGTAGCTGTGGACATGAACAATGAATCAAAGTTGATTTAGACAAAATAATACAAGGGCTAATTTCCATGGCATTTGGCTAATTACTCTAAATAAATATAGATTTAGCATTATTATGATTCAATAGAATATCCTGACCGATCTAATTGAATGAATAGGTTGGATAGCGCTAAGCCGATGACTAACCAAATCAGTTTGTTATGAGTATAAGGTACAAAAATGGTTAAAACAGGAGGTTATCGCAACCAAATAAATTGAACGATCCCATATTTTTCGAGTGCCTTTAGTTCTAAATTATATATACCTTCTATTCACTATTGAAATTTCACGAAAATGTTAATTCGCCTTAACTGATATTAATATCAAGCAGCCTACCATCCTAGGGCATGAGCAGATTTGACAGCCGCTTCATTCAGAATCGTGTTTATACTCGGGCTAGTAGCATTTGAATAATAAACTCGATCAATTGCTTCATTTATGTGTCCTGCAATAATTTGATATTCCGGTATGCTTGGTCTTATATTACCGGATGGGATCATAGATATCAACGTATCGTAGTACGGTAGCTCGGCGGCGGATTGGTTGAGAATTAACCCTTGGCCAAGAGGAATCTGCGTTGGGAGGTAACCATACTCTTGAATCCAAGGCCCAAGTATCTCAGGATCTAATATTGCCTCGATGAATTCCCATGCCAGTGTTTTGTGATTAGATGTGATTGGAATGGCTAATTCCCATCCTCCCATTAATGTACTTGACTGCTTATCAGGGCTTGGAACAGGAAACAATGGGATGAATCCTATCTTATTCTCAAAATCGGCTCTTTTCTGGTCTCCAAAGTATCCTGGTATCCATGAACCCCCGAGGATCATGGCAATCCTTTTCTGCGCAAATCCAATACTGTCACTAGCTGGTAATTTATCGGGTTTTATCCCTGCATTAATTTGGTCTTTAATGAAGCCTAGAGCTTGAATTCCTTCTGTACTGTTGTAAGTGGGAAACCAGTATGTTCCCTTTGTCGGGTGTCCATCCCTGAGCTGCACAATGTCGCCTCCTAGCATCCATAGGTAGGGAAACCACAGATCTTGCGAATAATATGTATCAAATAAAATAGTTCCATTTATTTCGGCCGCCTCAAATTCTTGGTTTAACTTCTGTGCAGATCCAATGTAACCCTTCCACGTTTTCAAATCGTCAACATCAATCTGTGATTGTTGTAGTAAATCCTTCCAATACCATAAGCCTCTTACGTCGGTCCACGTCCAAATACCATATACCGTGCCATTATAAGTTCCGCCATCCCAATGTTGCTGGTACCAGTTAGGTGCTCTTGCCCAACCGTCCACATATGTGGTCAAGTTGGAGAGCAAGCCTTTGCTAGCGAATTCACCTAACCAAATTTGGTCGACAGATACGAAATCAATCGCAGATTTATTGGACACAAGTCGCAAAAATTCATCTCTAGTATCATTAGTTGGGAGCTCTTGATACTCGAGGACTATATTTTTGTCAGGATATTTTTGCTGCAACTTCTCCAGAGCTTCATCTAGCAATGAGTTCCACCTTCCTTCGCCGCCCAGATCGGTGAGTAGTCCTTTCAATGTAATTGGTCCTACATCATCTCCTGATTCTATACTCGCATTTGACAAGTTAGATGAATTCATTCTGTCCGTAGACGCGAATGCGACTGAATATGTGAATGCCTCAAGGAATGGATCTACTTGCACATCGGATAGTTCTCCAAGATCACCAAATCTAAATAATTGAAATGACAAAGAAGAATCATCACTTATTTGCAAATCAACAATGATGACCAAATGTGCAAGGAATAACGAAAAGAACGAGTAACGAATAAAATGGTCGGAAGATGGAACTTGAAATAGCAATTCCTTGCCAGATAGCATAGGCTAAATATATTTATGTCTATCTAAACATCGTCGTTATTGAGCATTCTGCCCGGAGCATAATTCAGCAAAACAAGGTGAGTCATTCACTACGTGATTTCTGACACCCAGCTGTATCATTATTAGTTTGAAGTGGAAATGTTAAAGTAAGCCATAACATTACATAGTGGGTGTAGAATCAAGAGGGAGGCTCTAGACGGAAAGACTAATTCTAATAGGTATCATTCTGGTAGTTACCATTGCAAGTTCCTCTTTGATATTGTTAGTTTTTCTGCAAAACTTTACAGAATCAACCGTTCGAAAGAACCTTTACGAACAGCAGGTTGACAGACAGGAGGAAGTTACAGATAGCATCTCGCAAAGTATTAGCTCTGATCTGGGGATCCTAGTATCGGTGTTAGATGGTCTCGCAAGTTCTGATCTACTTCAAAGCGGAGACTTTGCTTCGGATGAAACAATCAATCTCTTCAACGACAAATTGCAAAGATATGGAGATGAGGTTCACGAGATTTTTCTGCTAGACGAGAACAATATAGTGACGCTGGATATGAGAGGCCCAAATACAACAACAGATGATACAAACTTGAGGCCTGGTGACGACTTAACTCAGAGACAATGGGTCAAGGACGCCAGAACCAGGGCAAACGCACCATATTTTTCAGGAGGCTTCGAGAGACAAGACATATATAAAATTTTTATCACCTTTCCAATACTTGATAGAGAGACAAATGAGAAATTAGGAATCGTGGGAGCTTCAATCTCTACCGTGCCATTTTTCTCTACGTATGGCAACCTTGAGGACCTTGATGAACAGTTTCTGGTGGTGTTTGATAAAGCGGGTAACATCATAACTAATCCTGGCAATGCGGGCCTTCTTGGACAGAATTTCTTTGGAAAGTTTGTTCAGGATTTTGTGGCTGGGAATAAGGAACTGAACAACCTTACGAGAAGCCTTCTACAGGGTCACTCAGGTTTTGGAGTATATGACTACGGAGGAGGGGAAAGAATTACGACCCAAGAACCCATATTGGTAAACGGGCGGCCCGAATTCTTCGTACAGGCTGTGACTCCTACAAGTAGTCTATATTCTGACTTGGAAAACTCTCTTTTCATTGAAAGGATAAAACTATTTTCGCTTTTTGCTGCTACTTTGGCTGGGGTGATTGTTCTGGTGATATTTCTAATGAAATGGAATAATTCCCTCAAAAATGAGGTGACTAAGCGAACTAAGGAACTCCATAATTCTAATAAGCAACTGATGGAAGCAAATAATCAGCTAGAGCGCAACAACAAGTTACAAAAAGAATTCATTAATATTGCGGCTCATGAACTAAGGACACCGATTCAGCCGATTTTAGGGCTTTCTGAAATTGTATTGAAGGAAAATAAAGATAAAGAACTTGACAAATACCTGGAAGTAATTTTCAAAAATGCCAAACGACTTCGGAAATTAACAGAGAATATACTTGACGTAACAAGGATTGAAAGCAAAATGCTCAAGTTAAGCAAAGAACCAGTCAGTTTACACAATTTGTTACAATCTATTGTAAAAGATTATCAGACAGAAATCTTAAAGGAGAATCGTGCAAAGCAAATTAGGCTATCCTATCATTCCAACATATATGGTAATCCTGAGAACATAGTTGTGGAAGCAGATATCAGTAGGCTCATACAAATAATTTCAAACCTATTGAATAATGCTTTAAGATTTTCAAGAAAAGAAGGAGGATTTGTCGAGGTAACATTAACCGAACATACTGAAGGCAATAGCAGATTCGCAGCGATTAACGTAATCGACTATGGAGAAGGAATCGATCCCAGAATACAAGCAAATCTCTTTACTATGTTCTCTACTAATTCTTATGATGGGACGGGTCTTGGACTATACCTCTGTAAGAACTTGGTCGAAGCTCAAGGTGGCAGAATATGGGCTAGGAATAACCCGCGTGGGAAGGGAGCTGTCTTCGGTTTTGAGCTTAAGATTGTTGATGGGAGTTAAAGAGTCGAGTATTGTGATACAAATGTCATTGGTAGCCCGTATTATGAGAATCTGAAATCTATGTAGACCTGGAATATGGGTTACCTCCCAAAGAATCAAACTGGTTGACAAATAAGCGAGGTTTACTGTCCTATTTCAAATTAAAAAGGAATCACGACAATCATGTGTGTACTTAGAGAGCAGAACCATAAATCGTAGAGATTCAGATTTCGAAGTTTGCTGCAAAAAGGCTTCTGTTGATTAGTTTCTGGCGTTGGACTTGTATACCTTACGAAGGTCAAAGGTAAGGAGCCGAGAAACTCGGGATTGATTATTACAATCGCAATGGGGGGCTTTAATCATGAAAATATAATGGCGTACTCCTTGCCATATCAGCCTTGCCTTACAAAACTTTGTGAAGAATTCCATTTCTCTTTTTTTAGGTCATATTCAGCCCGTGAGAATTTGATTCTAGCAGGATGGCCTATTACTACAGTGTCTGATGGAACATCCCTAGTAACTACTGCTGCCATTGCAACAACACTATTTTTTCCCACTCGAATCCCTGGCTTTATTACAGCTCTACCACCTATAATAGCACCGTCCTCCACGATAACACCCTCCATTCTTGGGCTTGTAGGATACGGGTCGTTAGTAAACGCCGCCGCAGGTCCCACAAATACATTTTTTCCAATAACCGTTAACGGTGGAATATAAACAGATCCTTCTATTCTAGTATTTTCTCCAATCTTGACATTGTAATCTATATGCGTCAAAGACCCGATACTTACGTTGTCGCCAATCTCGGTATTACCTCCAATATATGAAAAATGCCAAATCTTCACATTCCTACCTATCTTTGCCTCTGGTGAAATATAGTTGACTACCTTATTCTGTTCCATTAGTTGTCAATACTATTCAATCCTATATAATTCTCTTTTGAAAGTTCCAGTTAGATCCCTCTTCCGAAAATAATTAAATTCTATCCGTCATGTCCTAGTTTCCCGAGATCACACAATTCTAGAATTCATAAATTACGGAGTCTATCTGATCAATGATTTAGAATCACAATCCTAATTTAGTAACATAAATATCGATCTACTGATATCTAGAATCCTTCATAGGAGATATCCTTCAACAGCATACATTTTTAACTAATGTATCAATTGAACCACTTTCTGCTGAATTGCAAAAAGATAAGTATGACACCGTGTGATGAAGGTAGAAGCAGAATATAATTGCTATCATATCTTGCGAAACAATGGGATGTATTTCTTGTCGGCGCCGCAATGATAATTGGATTTGCTGTCGTTGTTCTAAAATTAACAGGATTCTTCTAGTTATAGTTCTTAGTTTGTTAAGGAAATATAAATATCATCTACAGAAGTCTTAATATTATGATAAAAGAGATAGAATAATCTTGAATATTTTATAGATTCATTCGTCTCTATCTAAGCTAAGAGGACAGCCAGATTTCGAGTATTCGTTCAAAATGGAGAGGCCGTCGACTTTCTGGAACGGTGAGCCTCCTACCAATGATACATGGGTAAGAGGTTACTAAAAATATATTATTCATATTCTATGAGAATCCTAATAGTTAGTAGCCAAATCGTTTTTATAAGCTTGCAAATTAGATCGACCTATGATCTCGGTTGGCTCAGACGAAGTTGACGTGAAAAAGCATCAATCTAATTTGGAGAGGAATCAAATATCTGACGAGGCAAGACCACTTGTCTTTATAAAACGAAATGGGATACTAAGAAGCAGGAGAGGAAGAGGCTATTCCACTATGGAGATTTCACAAGCGTTTGCAAATCTGGGGCTGGGAAATCAAAATATAGCGAAGGCTAGAGCCTTCCACATACCCGTTGATACCCTAAGAAGATCAATTCGTCCAGAAAATGTAAAAGATCTGGCAACGGTTTTGAGTAGGCACATGAAAGGTAAAGGGAAAAAGAATAGGGGCAAAAGGCAGAGCCAGACGAAAGACAAGACTGCTAAAACCAAAGTCAGTAAGTGACTGTTTCACTAGCTCGCAGAGACGGCAGCCAGTTTCTGACATGAAGCACTCTTCTCGCAGCTAAATCCTTGTGTCACGTTGTAGGAACAATAAGATACAAATTAAACATGGGCGCTGGGACATTGTCATCTTGATGATTTGCCCTCGTAGTCAATGGTGCTAGCTATAGTCCTATTGTAGGTAAGCTACACTTCTGGATCCGGAGGGATAACTGTTTCTTATTTAGGTATTAACTGATTGCGAAACGCCCAGGCACATCGTATAAAGGATATAGATCAAAACAATCTACTGAGGGGTGTGTTGAATATGGTCCGAGAATACACTCTCTGAGAATACAGTAAATCACCAAACTCAAAAGATCAAGCTCCAAACAAGAGGGCTCTTTTAGCTCACCGTTTGTAAATTAATTCACAACAATAATCTGAGCTCTTAATGACTTATAACAGGGAATGTCCCCTTATTTATGGACGGTCATCCTGATCATGAGAAAGAAGTATTATGGCATCCATATTTCTTTGATAATCGTTCTGCTGATATTTGTTTTTTGCATCCAAGAGATGTCATTTGCTTCTGTGCAAGAAAACATTACTTCAAATTCTCCGCAAACGCTGTTTGACGAACTAAAGCATTCGACTGTGAGCGTAATGAACACAATACCTACAAATCTGTTTAATCCCCAGATACAAAACCTGACTGAATTAGGAACAGGTTTCATTTTTGGTGACAAGGTACACGTTATTACTGCTTATCACTTGTTGTCAGGAGCCAGAAACGTTGATGTAATATCGAGCGAAGGGGATAGGTACTCAGCGACGTTGCTGGGAGCAGACCCATTTAGTGACGTCGCGATTTTGGAAGTAAATACAACTACTCCAATTCAAAAAGGGATAACTACAACTCCTCCAATGCAAAGCCATTTGACGACCTTAAACGAATCTCTTAAACCAGTAAGAGTGGGTAATTCGAGCGCATTGCGAGTCGGGGATCCCGTTGTTACTATCGGTTACAATTTTGGTTCGACTGGTCCCTCTATGACGGGGGGACTGGTAAGTAAGACCGACTATGTATTAGCATTTCCTGCAGGCGGATTCTCTATACCTAACATAATACAATCTGACGTAACGGTGAATCCTGGCAATTCTGGAGGACCATTGGTAGACATGTCTGGGAGAGTTGTTGGAATGATTTATGGTAGGCTGAACCCAGTGGGCGTGCCGCTGGGGCAATTTCCTGGAATTACGGCGGTTATTCCTTTCAATATAGTCAATCGAATCGCTTCATCAATTGTTGAAGAAGGGTATTATTTACATCCAGGTATCGGCATTGTTGGAGAAACGGTCACTCCAGACCTGATTCAACGAATGGTTAACTCTACGAATATACTACCGGGTCTCCATGGAGTATTTATAAGCAAATTGCAGAGAGGTGGGACTGCGGATTTAGCAGGCTTGCAGGGGAGTGATACAAACGAATATGGGGAGATACTTGGTGGAGATGTAATAACTGCCATCGATGGAATTTCTGTAGATAAATTTGAAGAACTATTAGCATATATCCAAGAACACAAATCAGTAGGGGACAATATTTCCTTCACTGTGCTTCGGAGTGGCCAAATCTTGGAAAGACTCGGAGTAGTTCAGACCTTTCTTCCTTCTACATCAAGATAATTCGACATGTTTGCCCTTGTCACTTTGGGAAGGTTATGGTCGCAAATGTACTGAACGCGAACATCCACGCGGGTTCGTCAGTTAGCACCACTGAGCTACCTGAATATCCAGGTGTATGAGTCATGAAATTGTAGGTAAATAGAAATCCCCAACCGAGATGAATTATATTATATACGACAATGAAACTTTAAGACGTATTAAATATGCCTTTCTTGATTTCTTTGAATAGAGGAAACGTCGGCTGGGAAGAGAACTCTTCTTCATTGTCATGATAAAATTTACCGAGATATTATGATTTGAATTGAGGTGTAGTGTTGGAAATCTAGTACCAATAATTGCATAGTGTGTTCTGATAAGTGTTACGGAACAAATTACAAATATTGGTAGCAATCGTTTATCTCTATCGTCCGAATCTGAAAGCGGTGGACATCCTCAGAGAATATGCTTTCTACTAGTTTACTGTTCCTGATTTCTTTACAGTAATGGATATTCAGTTCAAGGTCTAATGTCGATTTGTTACCTGCTTTGTACCTACTCATTAAATTAAAAGATTGGACACCGTTAAATCAAACATAGACACAGGATCAATATTTCTCATATAGGGGAGCATTTATCTCAAAACAAAAACTTATTGGTCAGTATTAATGACTGTCAGCGTAAATGGATACTGTCACAAGATCTAAAAAAAGCTATCGGAATTTCATCTCGGTGGAAGGCGCTCTTGACAGGCTTTTATCATCGATCAACAAACCAAATACAAATAAAAAGAGAACAGAATATCTATATTTAATTGAGTCTAACGGACGGGTACTGGCCGAAAACTTACATTCTGGTACTGATGTTCCTCCGTTCGATAGATCCGACAGGGATGGTTTTGCAATATTCTCATCTGATACAGGCAATGCGTCATATCAATCTCCAATTTATCTCAAAATAATTGGAAAAGGCCTTGCAGGACAACAGGCAACGTTGCGGCACCTACGAAAGGGACAAGCACTTGAGATTGCCACTGGAGCCAAACTTCCCAAAGGTGCTGATTCTGTTATTATGTTTGAAGATACTACCTCAGAGGATAACAGGCTAGTCAAGATTTACAAACCTGTTAATCGGGGTGATCATATATCTCGCAAAGGTAGCGACGTTAGAAAAAAACAAATAGTATTAAAAAAAGGAACGTGGCTTACTCCACAAGATGTAGCCTTGATTGCTTCCTTGGGTCTTGACATGATCTCCGTGGTCAAAAAGCCTATGGTGGGTATATTAGCAACTGGTGACGAACTTACAGAGCCTGGATGCCGACCTTTAAATGATGCAAGTGTTTTTGAAAGCAATAGATACATGTTATGTTGTTTGGTACGGGACGCTGGTGGACAAGCTGTAGATTTGGGATTGTGTAAAGATGATCCAGACGCAATTTTTGAAATACTAAAGTCAGCGCTGAACCTTGATATGATTGTTGTATCCGGTGGAGCGTCAGTAGGTGAAAAGGATTATACACCTTTGCTTATAGACCGGCTGGGAAAACCAGGACTCGTAGTTCATGGAATAGCTATGAAACCAGGATCCCCGACCGGACTTGGAATTGTGAGAAATACACCAATTATAATATGTCCTGGTTTTCCAGTTTCTGCCTTTGCCGCTTTCTCTATGTTCGGATTACCACTTTTGTCCAGATTATTAGGTACGCAAGGACCTGTTAGAGCAATCCTAAAGGCGGAAATGACTGATAATATAAGCGTTCACAAGGATTTTCTAACACTCGTGCGAGTGTTAGTGTATCGCCAGAGTGATGTTTTCCTAGCCAGGCCAGTTAGTGCCAGTGATCCAAGCTTGATTACAACGCTGACAAATTCAAACGGGATTGTATTCGTAAATGGACGGATTACCCGTAGTAATCAGTTAAAAAAAGGTGATATTGTGGAAGTTACTTTATTTAAAAACATCCAGGAAATCATTTGACTGTTCTATAGTGGTAGGATGAACAATAGAAGAGTAGAAGGTTGTTTTGGTAAATTTATGACTTGGTAGATTAAAGTATCTCGCTATGGACCACGAGTTATAGAATGTTTTCATATTCAGTACCATTTACATGGCTGAGCAGCTACGAAAGTTGACGTTGTCTTATGGTGCGATATTCTTGGAAGAGATTCGAGACCGCGACCAATTGTATAGTTGCGCGCCCTCGAAAATGAAGAACCTTTGACAAATTGAGAGGCGGTCCCCGATATGCTGCTGTTGAAGCTGCTGTTGCGCGAATCTCAAAATCGATAATCAAAAAAAATTCCCAAACCGACAGATGCAACCAATTGGATTATAAGTATTGCGGTTATTAATTAGATAGATCTAATTTGAGATACATGACATGGACAGGAGTTGAAATTTAGTTGTGATAGAGGATACCGGATGCAAAATAGATTTAAGATTATATGCTTCGATTAAAGACGTATTGGGTAAGGATAGAATAGACATTGATTGGACAAAAAATATGACTGTCGGCGACCTTAGAAAACAGCTAGATGCATCATATCCGATCCTATCCATCGTCAACGCCCGGTTCTCGATATCAGTAAATCGAAAGCCTGTAGATGATAGCGAATTAATTAGAAACACCGATGAAATAGCAGTATTACCTCCAATTAGTGGAGGGTGAATCCTAAACTGGGTTATCTAACATCTGAAGTAATCGATTTAAGTAAGTTAATCGCTGATCCCCAAAATGGTGCTATTGGTGGAACGGTCATATTCTTAGGAACTGTGAGGGAACTCAATAGTGAAAATCTCAAATTGTCACAATTGTATTATGAAGCATATGAAACGATGGCAGAAGAGATTTTTTGTGATATTGAAGCTGAGACTAGAAGGAAATGGAAGATTAAAAGGCTTACAGCTGTTCATCGAATAGGGAGTGTGAACGTAGGTGAAGTGAGTGTGGTCATCATCGTTTCATCGGAGCATCGAAAAGAAGCATTCGAGAGTTGCAAGTACATCATAGACAATGTAAAGACTAGAGTGCCCATTTGGAAGATGGAAATTAGCGAGGGAGGTAAAAAATGGCTAGGAGGCACACTTATACTTCCGACAGAGAAATGATTCCTTGGAAAACGTGGAAATGACCAAAGATGGGATGTATGATGTAAGTGATAAGCCAGAAACTTTTAGGACGGCAGCAGCTCAAGCCATTGTTAAAATATCCCCATTTACAGTAACACTTGTAAATGAAGGAAAAATCCCCAAAGGGAACATATTTGATGCAGCAAAAGTTTCAGCTAATATGGCAGCTAAACGGACTTGGGATTTAATACCATATTGTCATCCAATATCTATTGACCATATCGCAGTTGACTTTGATATAATAGCGGAAGGAAGAATTAAAATTACTGTAACTGTGAAAAATGTAGATAAGACAGGAGTTGAAATGGAGGCGCTCACGGGTGCTTGTATAGCAGCACTAACCATCTATGATATGCTCAAACCTGTAGATGATAATTTAGAAATTGAATCTATCAAGCTCCTGGAAAAGACAGGCGGTTTAAATTCTTATCTTCAGACTTACGGTGTGAAACCTCGGGCTGCTGTGCTAGTCTTGAGCGATTCTAGGAGTAAAAAAGAGGACAAATCAGGTAGGGTCATCCTTGAAAGACTTGCTAAATACGGTCTAGAAGTAAAAGAGTACAAAATATTAGCAGACGAGCAAAAGGTCATCGAGTTTGAGCTCGTTCGACTATGCGATGAATTGAGAGTCGATATTGTGCTCACAAGCGGAGGAACTGGGGTTGGTCCACGGGATGTGACTCCCGAGGCAACAGCAAATGTTTTAGAAAAGGAGGTCAACGGAATAACTGAGACATTGAGGGCGTACGGTCAGAAGCGAACTCCGTTGTCGATGCTTTCAAGAGGTATAGGAGGAGTGAGAGGCAGCACCGTGATAATCAACCTACCTGGGAGCGTGAGGGCTGTAACAGAATCACTCGATTCTTTATTCCCAGGTATCATGCATATTTTTAGGATGTTAGAGGGCCATAGCCACTAACTCTATTTTGTTTATAAGTAAAGAACGCAGCGTAGTTTTATCAAATTTACAAGTAGGTGATGTTTGGTATTTAATAATTCTCCATATAAATTCAGCTAAGTTAAGCCAGAATGTGGAATCTTCAGTTAGGGCCTATAACATCAAATGAATTGTACACTGAATACTCAATTTCTTTGAACTGGTTTGATGCTGCTGGCAAGTCCCATTACTGCCATTACTCTTTTTTAGTGTATCCTCTAATTCAAAACAGCCTCATCTGCCTTCTAATTAGGTTTATCGAAGAGTTTCAGAGATTTATTGGGTGCAATAGTTGATTGGATTTTCACCCATCTTTACCACCAAGGTTGAATAATCAGTTTGAACCGCTATCATGGTGGAGAACTGTGGCATAAAGCGACTGACAGCGTTTAATTTCTGATGCACGTTACCTCGAGAGAGGACTAATCTTATAGATATGACTTAATAGATGAATTACGAAGGGAGAATACATAATAAAACATTAAACTTTCTAAGGGATATCATTCAGCAAGAGAGACGAGTTTCTGCACAATTTACCTTGCTACCTTAACTGTTCATGCAATATTACTCTATAATAAATTTGGGACTCGCAACACTTTGTGGTGTGTGAATAAACAGACCCTCAATTTCAGCCAGTCTATCCATACAATCTACATCATTCCTTAAATAAAGATATGATGAATCGGTCTTTATCGCTTGTAACAGTTCAAGCACCTGTTCATTAGTCACGCCATGTTTAATATCATAATTTATTTGCCTGCACACTCTTGTTATCCCACCGTACCGTCGATGCTGCCTTTTTTCCCACGCAGTTGCATTATCAGGAAGTCCCTTAATGTACTTGATAACGGTCTTCTCCATATGCTGAATATGCCATTCTTTCATAGGAAAACTATTTTGGATCAAAATTACCGCTCACATCTTTCTAGTACTAATGGAGGTATATAAAATGACCCTGGAATTGCGGCCTTCGGGCCTTGTGAAGCACACGAATTGATTTCGATGAGATGCCAATCAGAATGCTCGGAACTTTCTCGCATCTCCCATGTCAAGTAGCATGCTGATAACCAATGATACTAGCTCATCCTAAATATGTTGTTGAAATAATTATGTTCCTAATTCTTAAGCTTGCTACCTCGCGATAACTACCTCCTACAAAAGATGACTAATAAGAAATATCTCTTGAGCGCATTATATACTAACTAATAATAGTTACCACATTATAGGACCATATATACCGTCGTTATGACAAATATATGGCGAGTCGGAGGTTGCAACTTTGAATTGTCAGCCACACAAACCGGCTTTAATTAAAGAACAGCAAATGCAAACGAAACGGTTACATAAATCAAGATTATGCTGAGGTTATCATCCTTCAAGAGGGAATTCAATCAAACACGCGGAGAAACGAAACGGTTTAACCATCGCTACTGGATGTACAAGTGGATTTTAAACTATCGATCGCTCAACGTTAGATTTTCAAGTTTTTAGCAAAGTTTTTTACTCCATAGGTACATATACCCGAGCTATAAAGTGTGAGTCGTATCTAGTTTGTTTGGGAAGAAGAAAAGCGGTTCCAACAGTGGGAGTGCCAAGGTTAAAAATAGAAAGAAAAGCGGCAGCTACTTAGATGCTTCTAAGAAGAAGCGGCAAAAGTATCTCATAATAATAATACCCATTATAGCTGCAATGGTGGCGGTTCTAGCTATCTCTGCTACGCGATATTCATCAGAGATTAATAAGTTCGGTACGGTTGGTTCTGCACACGAGCATGCTGCTTTCATCATCAATGTGAATGGTACACCTATTGATTTCAGTCAACCTCAATATCAGGTCCAGTCGAGACTCATTCATGTTGAAGGAGGTGACGGATTCACTCTGCATAGGCATACTGATAGAGTACCATTCGGTGAATTTTTAAGGAGCGAAAATATGAATATGGAGGATAGTTGCTTCTCTATTGCCGGAGAAACTTCTAATCAACAGGAACAACGACAAGAGTACTGCTCAAATGAGACGGAGGAACTCAGAGCGTTTGTTAACGGAGAGGAATTAGAGTCTCCCTCAACGCTAGGCAGTTACATTCTAAAGGATAATGACAGAATCTTATTGATATACGGGAACCAAACTGCGGACCAGCTAAGTCAATCGCTAAGTGCTTTGGAAGAAGTTCCTATCCTCAAAACATAGGTATTTTTTGGTTTAGTCCTCGCTTCCTCGCACTTAGATGCTCAGATAATTAGGCTCATGCGGCTGCACCCAATTCTTTCAAATAACCGATAGTGTCAAGACGTGAGAAAACTGCTAAATCTAATTTCGCACCTGGGTTCATTATTTTTCTGAGTTCCGCTCCAGCTTCTTTTTCCTTCCACCACGTCTCACCGAATTTAGCCATTATATATCTCTCTAGTTCAAAAGCTCTCACAGCAGCAACCAGATAACTCGGGACATACATTACTGCTTCGGGTAAGATGTGATGTAAGAGCCAGTACTCACCTGGCATGTCAAAGCCCAGATATTCTCGTATGAGCCTAGAATAGAGATCTGAAGCCCTATCAATAGTCAGCCTTTTCTCCCAATATTCAATTTTTAGCAAAGTATTCGCAGTGTAGAACGTGATGAAGAAGAGGTCCATGAAATTGTTCTTGGCTATTATTTGATCGATTTGGATGTCACTTTTAACCCGTGGCCTAAGAGATTTGAGGTAAGATGGATTCCTTGATAACCTTTCTACAAACATAGAAAATATCTCGGCTATACCCATTGAAATTCTATACTTGTCTGAGTAACTGCGGCTACCGTCTATAGAAGTTGCATGAATTGCATGACCTGTTTCGTGCAAGCAGCCTTGAAAATCAAAGTACGGACTTTCACTCTTGTAAAGCACTCGAATGTCAGAAGGAATCTCTACAAAGAAGCAGATAGGAGATGGATATTTGCCTTTTCTATTTTCAGTATCAAATTGAATGTTGGATAGGTCAAAATTCATTGATTTCAGTGTCCTCTTAGCCTCGTCAACAGGATCCAGGGATGCAAAAGCTCCTTCGATATCCGAGTAAATTCGATTTCTAAAAAAGTAAAAATCGTCGTAATATTCAGGATACCTGTTCAACATTTCATTGCTCCTATCTAGCAAGGTCTTGCGAAAGGGAACTTTCGCTTTCTCACCTAATGATTTCACAAATTCTATTAGGGAATTATGCTTGAAATTCTCATTCGCCATATATGCGGTAACCGGAGTTAGGCTATATTCAAGATTTGATTCGGCCATGTTTGAGTACTCAATATATGTTTGATTTATCAATGAGAATCTCGACTCGACAATAGGCGAAATCTTTTGTGTCTTGTCAATGAATTCGTCGAAAACTTCTTGTCTCTTGGAATCTTCCTTTTCGTGACTGTTAAATTGTCTCCAAGTACTCCAATTCACGGGAACTCCATTAAACTTATGTTTTGCTGAAACAATATCTGTATTTCTCAATCGATGGATTTCAAGTTCTAAAGTTTTAGTTTTAGAATAGGCAATATCTTCTACGGCCCCAAGAAATAATGCATCATCTTGATTAGGGAAGAAATCAATATACATCTTCGAATTCTGTCGCTTCATTTCTGCAAGCTGAACTATAAGGTCTTCATCATGATCAAGTCCTGCGTATTGCTTGCACTCTTCATCCGTCTGGCAGACGTAGAGCATTTCGTCCAACCTACACCATTGTTTAAAGTTCATTCTATCTCACAGGAAGATGAACTATTATAATATTCTGATACCACCAATGAAGGTTGCATTCAACTCCTTTATAGTAAATACCTTAGATGACATACTTTGCAGATTTCCTAGTATATAATGAACATTCCCAACAGAGATATGCAAGACTTAGAAATAGTGTTCCCAACAGTCGCTTTCAGTGACTACCAGAGATTCAAAATAAATCGTTAGATATGATCTGATTGTCTCTCGTGCTATTCTCTTATTGCCTCAAGGGAAGACACAACATCCCATATCTTCGTTCGTATATGCGATTGTACGTGTCTACTGTACGTTAATTCTTCCATTATACTTATAGCATTGGCCGCCCGAACTGACATACTACCATTATTTTCATCTTTTAGCATGAGGTTTGCTTCAGTTATCAGTCTTTTAATTCTCTTGGGGATCTGGATATCCTTCTTGATTGTTTCTAAAGTTTCAGTAGAGTGGGTCAATCTTTCTTGATTTTGAATTATCTTCTGATCTCTCATTTCCTGCCTCGATGGTCTTCTTCGTCGACTATCAGCAGGCTTGCTGGATTTGCTAGCATCTGGAGCGTCAGGGTAGGACATGCCGATATGATGCATTATCGATGAATTAAATCTTTCACCTATTCTTTTCTAGAAGTTTGGGTTAAAACATAACTAGTCTATATTCGCTTATCAACTAACTTGTTCACATCGGGCGTCGTACCTACAAGAACTTCTAGTTGCAGATTATGTGATCTCAGAATCCTATGTATCTCATACGGAATCCAACATGGGACATGGATTTGAAATCTAAATTAGAGGTTCGCGATACCGTAGCAGATTGCGAGCTCACGCGAACAACATTAACCGACTATCTGGTCTCGCTAATCTTGCGGATATGCCTCATCTATCAGTTTGCTTACAGGTTCTCCTGAAGGTAGAGGGGCATTTCTGTCAAGCTCGTACTTGAAGATGTCAGGAAAGTTTATGTCCAAAATTACATTTCTCCCGACCGCTATTATATGAGACTTCGGTATATCAAACCTAGAATTCGAATAGCCGAACACAACTATCTTGTCATTTGTTTCTTTCATAACGTGTCCCACATCGTCCTCATTATTTGCTCTGACTCCTTTATTGAATAATGACATTGGATATTTTCCTTCATATGTGGCCAGATCGACAACTTTATCGTCAGCAGGCCATGGATCTCTTCTGCTAGTAGGCAAAGGTTCTTTTCGGCTGACGGTATATTTTTCAATTATATCCTTAAATGGGAGACCGATAAGGACGTTTGCGCCCACTTGCTGTATTTCTTTGATTGGGATATCATATCTTTCTTGTTTACCCCCAAATACTATTACTTTATCGGGGGTCTCTCTAACAACATGACCTATATGAGGAGCGTCTAACGCCTTCACTCCTTTATTGAAGTATTTGCCGGAAGTCAAACTTAATATTATTGATCAACGCCGGGTTTTAAATAGTTGCCTAGTAGTTTGATTGCATCCCAGAGAAGCAATAGCCTAGTTTAAAAATATTTGATACTCGGGAAAAATTCAATTTAATAATTCTCATAATATAACAGATTACGGAATCTAGACTAAAAATCAATTTAAGTATGAAATTACTAATAATATGGTGTAGTTGAGCATAGATCAAAGTATACATACTTCTAGCCAAGCAGATAATGATAATTTGTTTGCTGAAGACATGCGCAGAGATGATGTGACCAAAGCAGGCCATTCACATAAAATCCTGGTGGTAGATGATGAGCAAGACATAGTCTTCACTTTGAAGACTATTTTGACTGAGGCTGGTTTTTCTGTAGACGCCTTTACCAATCCATCTATTGCATTCGAAATGTTTAGACCTGAAAAGTATGAATTGATCATCTTGGATATCAGAATGCCAGGTCTTAATGGATTTGAATTGTATATGAAATTGTTGGAACAGGACAATTCCATCAAAGTTTTATTTTTGACAGCCGTTAACGAATTCTCGATGTATGCTAAATTCAAGAGTAGCGTCTCTCCAAAGTCAGGCAAAAGATATTATTTGCAAAAACCCGTGGACCTTCCGAAATTATTGCAGCGAGTAGACGACATGTTAGGACTTTGATGGAATCATATTTATTTTACTATACCTCATCTATTTTTATTCGAAACACATTTCAGAGTAGCCTATTTCTGCAAGTTCCAGAGCGCACGGTGTTGGGGGGGGAAAGATTCATCTATGACTGTTCGTATACCAAGGCTATGAGAGTAAATACGGCTGCCCAACGAGAAGTTAACAAAGCCAACGACCACTCGCTGTCTGAAAAATCACTTACTCTTAAAGAAATTTCACCAAAATGGTTCGAACGGTTGTTTGGCAAGAGAAAGAATCTTCCGTTACCGCTATCTCCAGTATGGTTTAAATGGTATTTTGAATTAGATTCTCCTTCTAAATGCGTAATAGGCGAAGCATATGGTTACACTTCATCATACGAATACACCTGTGAGGAATGCGATCGATTGGGTTGGAGTTTTGGTAAATCCTTCTTTCTACGATCACAAGAAAGACTCGAGGACGACGTCAACCAATTCGTTGATCATTGGAATACAACGCATTCAAGCTGATATATCACACGCGATAATTCGAGGAACGGGCAAATCAGCATATCGCACCATTACAAGATAGACGGTATTATTTCATGAAATGGACATGATGAGACATACTTGAAGGATTTGCATAACTCTTCGGTGCGCCGGCTAGCATTTTAAGTATTATAATTCATCCGGGGAGAAGGTTTTATGGATTCCTATGAATGCCATAGTAGTTATGAGACCGTACCAATTCCTTGTCCTGTGTATCCTCTACTTTCTGCCTCTATTGAATAACCTTGGGCGATTAACGTGTCAATACAGCTTTCTCGTTGCGGCATTTTCTCCAGAGTTAAAGAGATCAGTGCATCTCCCTCTTGATCTGTGGTATTTGATATAGTACCAGTTATTGGGGTCTTAAACTCAACCAAAG
>JBOGPP010000041.1:0-3700 GCA_050748485.1 Nitrososphaeraceae archaeon
TTTAGTAATGATCCAATGATCTGTAGAGATTGTTGGATTGAAGACGTAATGCAAAATTAATAAAGAATATATATCTTTCTATTTTTCTATCTAAGGCATTCTTAAACTGGCCGTTGCATCGGCATATTCAGCTCCATATCCATATCAACAATCGAAAGTAATAACCAACAATACTATTTTCCAGTGTTTCCAAGGAATGTTGGCACAAATCAGGAGCGCTGACAATTGTCTATTCTTCACGAATAATCTGTGGTGAAGATGCCTTGAATATTGCGAATATACTATCATGCTTCTGCAACCCAAGTTCTTCCCTAGCTTGTCCTGTGATCCTAGAGATTATGTGAAATCTGTCAGCCTTCAGATGCACGTCTACTACCCCACTACTGCTGTCGTGGTTGATAATATTTATTATCTCAGCTTTGATCATGTTACGTGCACTTGTCCTTATCGTTTCTCTTGAAAGAATAATATCCTCAGGCTTAACAAGTATTCCTACTCTGCTACCAACACTAAAGTGTCCAAGAATTTCGATCATATGCGATCCAATACTGAAGGTAGTAATCCCAAGCTTTGATTGTACAACTTCTCCTTCTAAGTAATTAGCTTCATCAAACATACTAGAAAGAAATGGATATCGATTTTCATTTTGATTTGACAGGATAGATTCTATTTTATCTGTATACTCAATTAGGCCTTTTTGCAATATTGCGACATAGTCCGCTAGTGCATAAACGTCATCCTCGAAGTGAGTTACATAAATAGATGGAACACTTCTACCTACAAGAATTCGTCTAAGCTCTAATCTCAGGACTCTTCTAGTAGGTACATCTAGGTGTGCAAGAGGCTCGTCCATTAACATGATCTTTGGGTTTGTGACTAGCATTCTGGCCAGTGAAACTTTTTGCATCTCACCTCCGCTTAGACCCTGTGTATTTCTATCCATGATATGCAATAGGTTAAGATCCTCGAGAAGTCTTCCAATCTGCAGCTCATTTTCTTTCCTGGCTTTCTTTGTAAGCCCAAAGACGAGGTTGTCATATAAATTCAAATTAGGAAATAAACTGGGATTTTGAAAGGTAATGCCAATTCTTCGAAGATGTACAGGTACGTTGGTTATATCCAGGCCATCTAATAATATCGAGCCTGAGTCAGGTTTTAGTAATCCTGCAATGAGATTTAAGATTGTAGACTTGCCACTACCTGTGGGCCCAATTATTACTAAAATCTTCCCGTTCTCTATTCTAAGATTTAATGGACCAAGTGTGAATCCCGGAAACTTCTTTGTAATCCCAGTAAGCTCAAGTGCCAATTTATGATAGCAATGACAATAGTAGTAGAAGTATGACCTCCAAGCTTTAGCACCTCATTTTCCTTTATTCTTTCTTGTAACACAAAGTATTTTACACTTCTAATTTTCTCTAGTTAGTAACTGTATTGATTCTTTATCTTCAATTACATTTCTTATAGATGAAGGGACCTTTTCCACGTTTCCTTCAACAACAGGTTTGATAAAGTTCAGTCCTTGTTCTTCTAGAATGCTTTCTCCTTTGGTTGATAGGATAAATGTGGCAAAGGAGGTAGCTTCGTCAAGGTTTTTGACTGTAATGGGTATTGTAAATGAGAAATATATTGGTTCTCCGAAGACTGTTTGACCCTTACCATTCTCTAAAGTATATGATGCTGTCTTATGGAGATTAGAAAATGTAGGCTCAGCTAGGTTGATCTCTGACGGAAGCGTAATATATGGAAGCCCTCTAGCCACTGCCTCATGTTTATATGCTGCTACTGCGTCTAGTTGACCTTGTTCCAGAATGGTTTTAAGTGTTTCTTCTGGGAAGATTTGTGTGGGGTTTCGATCTTCTCCCAGTATTCTTTGTTTTATTGTTGAATCATTATAATATTTGTTGGCAAGCTCCGCAGCTATGATCATGTAGTATCCTTTTGGATCAAGCTCAGGATCTGTTCTTCCGAACTTGAGAGCTGGATTAGACAGTACTTCATACCATGGAATTTCTCCTGTACGAGCTTTTTCCAGGTCATTAAAGAAGCGGCTGCCGGAAGAATAAGCTACTACCATTTCTGCAGCACCAAACTTTACTAACCAATCAGCTAGAGGATCTGTAGCATTCATTAGCTTCATCACGGGAATAGTCCCAGCACTGATAAAGATATCAGGTCTTCTTAAACCGTCATGTATCATGTTTGCTATTTGCACGGATCCACGGGCTTCTCCTTGATAGGGGTACCCAGTGTCCACCTGAAATGCTGGTCCCAGACTTTCTTCAAATGTCTTGAGGAAAGAAGCTGCGTACATGACAAAAACCGGTTCTCTTTGTTGAGCAGAAGAAGCATGAGTGTCATTAGTTGTTGTTGCAGTAACAATCCAGCTATCTGATAGGGTATAGACAGCTGCTGCGGCAAGGAATATCATAATACGAATAACAGCTATTCTAGTAATAGTAACAGTAGCAGGTCTTTTCAGATTGAATTTAGAATGCAGATATTAGACCCCCGGCTAGAAAATAAAGATAATTCAATAGTTGTCTTCAAAGATCCGTTTCCTAATAAATATATACATCAGAAGAGTTTGTATAAAAAAGAATAAGGACGAAATGAAGCTAGCTAGTCCCGATATACCAATGAAATAGTTATCTTGAAAAGGAAAAACTTAAAGAAATGTCTTTAGCTACTATAGAAGAAGATTTGAGGAATAGGAAGGCAATATTTAAGCTGAGCACATGTCGAACTATTCCACTCTTCTTGAACGACCAGGGGATTTAGGATAGAATTCTTTCCCCCTGGCCGTACGTCTGCCGTCAACGACCTCACGTCTAAACTTATGAGCCCGCGTAAGATGCAATTTAGTCATAATAACTGTTTACGCAACAATATCGTATTATTCTATAGTACATAACAACCACTTTTAGATGCATTAGATAAATTAGGTAATGAGTTAAAGACAAGCTTTACATGAAAACCAGACAGATTGTGAAGGTGATGTACTTGCCTTTTGGCTTGCCTTACCCTTCTTTCCATGTTACAATCTCACCATCATTAGTAGTCAATACTGCCTGTGATTCACCCATGAAGTGATCCATCTAATCTTACAATCGTAGTGACCGTTGCTATGCCTGAAGACTCGGTACCCACTTTTTACCCGCTCTCCCTCCTCTGAGATTCTCCTAACATTATGATCGCACCGGGGCTGTCATATATTTAATAATCTCTATGTAACATAGATTTTGTTGCAATTAACTCATAAAGGAAATCGTACCTGTAACAGGAATATATCACTAAGACAATTGTAATGTACCTTTTTTTCACCTTTGGCTAGAAAGTTAGCGACAAACAATCGATATCTTATATTATACCTCAAATCATATGAGACCATCATGAACAAGAACCTTACACTCGGCGTTATGGCGGCGATAGCCCTATCAGTAATCGCTGCTTTCGCTATGGAAGTTCACCTATCATCCGCTACAGGTGACCGTATGAAAAAAGCCACAGGGAAAACTGTAGCTGCACCTATCGCTACTTCCGGGGATAATACATACATTGCATGGTGGACAAACGAGACAGGTAACGACGAAGTAATGCTTAGGTCATCCAGTGACGGAAGCTCAACATTTAGTGACAAAATAAACCTAAGCAATACTAGTGATACCGAATCGCAGGATGTAGAAATAGCTGCAGAAGG
>JBOGPP010000042.1:0-9219 GCA_050748485.1 Nitrososphaeraceae archaeon
CTACGACCGACTTTGTACACGGTGAGTTTTATAATGCCTGGCCTACTTAGTATTAGGTACTAGAAAATTCGTCAATAGTTTACTTATTTACGATCCCAACATATACACATAATAACTCCCTTTCTGCATTTAGAAGTTGATAGATATGGATTTTACATGTGTTAATTGTAGTAGATTAACAGCAGTAAGTTTTGCTTCTGATGATCTCACGGTTTATAGGTGCAACAATTGCGATATGGAGTATCGGCTGATAGTTGGATGCATGGAGAAGCAGCCTGCCCAGAGTCTTGGAAGGGGAAGCAGCAAAATGATAAATGAAAACGACGGTTGCAACGCCATGCCTATAAGGGTCGAGATTAAGCGTCCTTAGGTGGTACATTGTCATTCTTCATTGGAGTATCGGCTCAGCGCTTATCGTAAACTTTAAACACATGGAGACTGTCCACAAACTAAAATTAAGATAGTAACTTGAATCTCCTTAAAGATTGAACCGACACTCTCAATTTGACTCGATAATCTAATATATGCGCAACCGATTGATAATGTGGCATCCAGTAGACAAATTGTAATTTCACATAACGGTGCTGCTACATTTCTTCGGCCGTACCATTGAACACTCAATATATCACTTGGTAACCGAGAATCAAATCTCAGAAGCACTCCAGAAGTTAGGAATTGATGAAATATATTTGGCTAGCAATTCCGATTGTCTAACACCATCTTGAGAGTTATGAAGGTTAATGACTATACGATCCAACCTGCATTATTAGTCATTGATGTACAGAATGGTTTTGCGGCAAAAGGTGGTTCGTACGACCAATTGGGTATCGATATCTCAAAATATCTCAATGTGATTCCGAGGATAGCAAACCTAATTAGTATATGCAGAGACGCAAGAATTCCCATTTTCTACACTCAAGCCATTCGAGAACCTTCTGGAATTGATCTCCTAACCAATGTTCATCGAATACTCCCAAAGTCTCGCGAGGAAAGAATAAGAATGAAGCCAATTTGTGTGAGAGGTACATGGGATGCGGAGATCGTAGACGAAATAAAACCTACCGATTCTGACCACGTGATCAGAAAGAGACGTGATTCGGCCTTCTACGATACCGAAATAGGGGTATGGCTTAAGAGTACAAGGATAGACACTTTGATATTTTGTGGGATAGACACTTCAATCTCTGTAGAGTCCTCTTTGAGAGATGCCTTTAATTTAGGCTATGACGTTATATTAATGTCCGACGCCACAGCTTCTAATATAGAAAAGCATTATCAATCGACCTTAGAAAACGTTCGGGGTTATTACGGATTAGTTATGAGCATTGCAGAGTTCAACAAATTCGCATGTAGTGCTTCGTAAACTACAGATATTCAGGTCATTTAGGATTGCCTACAGGCTTAGGTGTGCCTATAGTTTTGACTTGCCTTTCATATCCTCGCTATTGACCTGGCCAGCCAAAGATAAGAAGACTTTCAATTCTTCCTATAAATCAGAAGTAGAGCTCTCGCCTCTCATTCCATTCGACTTACCAAAGTTTGGCATATTTTACATCTGTTCTTACTCTATATTATTGAAAATAGACTAGCTCACAAAATCAAGTATTAAATTGATATCGGATTTATCTGGTAATAGATTCCGATGTGTAAAAATACGATTCAATCCAGTTTCCTAATACAGACAGCTTTGAAAAATAGGACATATCACGACATACTAGCTAAGGTATTAGAAGCCGCCAAGGGCAGAGATGGAACCACTAAGACACGGATCATGTATGGCGCATACCTTTCCAGTAATCAGCTCAAAGAATACATTGCTTATTGCCAGGGCCATGGTCTGATAAGTTATGACGCTAGGAAGAGAGTATACAAGACCACAAGTAAGGGAATCAGACTTTTGGAACTCTTTACGAAAATGCATGAAATAGTGCCATCAAATGCTACTGAAGAAATTACCCAATAAAGTCTACGTTTCTCAGCGTGTATGCTTAAACGTAAAAATGGATGACACGAATTAGGATTTACCGCTTCAATCTCAGTCTGACATATTTGTTGCGGTCGTGAGGATATGAGCAAACAACTGAAGGGGTGCCCACAGAATCATTATTCTTATATGAATCCTCTGAGTATAGCATAATGGAGAACTTATACGTAAAGAAGCAGCCATGATACTACTACACTTGTCATACTATCAGGGTCAAACAAGGAGTACTACAACCTCTTGAACCGACTGTACTCCCCATAGGATTTGTATTTAGGTGGATCGCTTCAATAATGCCTCATCGCAATCCCTATCAGAAGATCGGTAAGCTATCTTTGTTCTTTTGGCTTATTCATTCTCTTGCCTTAATCCTCTATCTTGTTGGAAAATTGCGAGGGTTTTTTTCAGGGAAAAGCCTATTAGGAGTTGATGTACCATATCGCTATTTCTTTAAAATTAGAATATGAAAAATAGCTAGGAATATCCTTTTTGGCCTTGCTTTCTTTATGGTGGCTGGAGAGATGTATTCCACTGTCATAGTTTATAAAATCAAGCGACTAATTGTACTTTGAATGTATGGTCATAGTGGAACCGACAAAATCAGTAGGTGTGAACATTTTGCCGTGATAGAGGAAAACAAGGTAAATCCTAATACTAAGTCGTGTCAGGAATGCGAAAAAGAAGGTACAGACTGGGTTGCATTACGAATGTGTTTGACGTGTGGTCATGTAGGCTGTTGTGATTCATCGGAAGGGCTTCATGCAACTAAACACTTCGAGCAAACCGGTCATCCAGCAATGGTAGCCTTACCTAACAAACAGTGGAGATGGTGTTATGTTCACAAGAGCTATTCGTGAGTGGATTGCAACATGGAATATCGAATGTTCATAATAATATTATTCGGTCCAAAACATATCTGAATATGTCGTTTGAATAATGCTTTTCGGTGTTTGAGGGCTGTGGCTAAATTGAGATATTAATGAGATCAATGTGTTTAACAAAAATACCACGCCCGAGATCTAGACCACCAAGAACCTAGAAAAGCCCTTTTCTACCACTCTAGTTCTAATAATATATCTACTCGAAAATATGATTCTGGTGCATGTTGGATTCTTTCAAAATGTCATGTGAATCAAAGAAAATATTGACAATATAGCGCCAAATGGGGCACAATGAACCCCTCTCCCCCCCTGTGGTGGTATTCTGTACTTTAAATTCTCAATATTGTATACCCCATTTTATGCATAAGCCAATCTCGCAACAGCAACAACAGTATTACAGAGGAAATAATGAATTACTAATTCAACGAATTCATGACTTGGTTATCGATCAAATCGCTCAGAAAAGATGGGAATTTCAACACACTGACTTAAATCCAGGTCACTTGTGGAGCATTGCGAATCATGTTGAAACTCTAAATTGGTTATCCGAAAAACTGAATGTAATACTCAGACAAAGCAAACCGGTTTCTGAATCATCTGTTAAATCACTGGTTGCATCACTCATAAAAGCGTTGACCAGAATTGACAAATGCCTTTTGAAGTTGAAGACAAATAAACATGATTTCTCCGAATTTCACAAGTTGAAAACACGAGCAACAATAATTGAATGGTCTCTTTTTCAGATTCATTTTGTATCAGCAGATATGCTCAGATGAATACAATGATCTTATATGAACCAGAACCTCAAGTCGTTTTGAGATTCATAGCTCAATCTCTACTCAATCTTTTCTGTTTCATGCAGAGAGCAAATAATTTTTTCCGGCTTAGGACATGTTAACTATTGGCTGAAAGTTACTATGCCTCAATGGTATGGCTCACTTTGATCTGCCACGCTCCTTTATTTTTAAATCAAAGGCCAGACATTAATAGTCTAACGATCCTGAAACAGTTCTTTAAAGTAAAATGCAATGTTCGTTAGGCATATCAGCATTTCTGAGTTTCTATGATTCTTATGGCATGAGGTATGTTTGAATATAGTGAATGTATATATTGGTCTTGAATTCTCCTTAGTCGAAGTGTGAATCACAACATCCCTCAAGCTGCTGTCTAATACGCCGGATAAGATTAAAATCATCTGTTCGCAAATAGCTTCGACATCGTGTTCTTAAAGAGAGAGAAGGACCATCAAAAATGGAAAATCGAATATGACGAAACTATTTATAAGATTTACGATAGAAATAATGATTTAGCAGGGTATTTTTTCCCCGACTATGGATTTGTGTTCCATCAGAAATCTAATGATGACCAGAAGGAGGAGGATGAGGATGTTGTCATCGAAGCCATGAACGAGGAGCATAAGGAAGTTCCTAGAGGAGAGGTTCTTGTTCCTCTTGTAAAGCTCGATTTACTGGACATCGAAGATGAGCATATAGAGTTAGATGTTGCATATAAGAGGATGGAGGCAGATTTGCAAAGAATGGATGCATGGAAGACGTGGCTGAGAGCTAATTCGACTAGATTTGATATAATGGGAAATGGAATATATACGTCCAGAGAGGATAGAAATATGCTATCAATTGCGCTCCAATTGAATAGCCAATTTGTTTTACACCAAAAGGAAATTGGTCTAAAATTAAAACCGATTCTTGATAGCTTGAATGAATCTGGATTACTTTGATTGAACGATTGAAGGTTTACGGTTGTCCAACAATTGACCGAATTATCGCAGAAGACCTTCAGCTCCTCCTCGCCTTTGCGCTAGCGGTGGCTAACGTTCAACTGTCGTTTCGTTTTGAAGTTCTCTATCCAATTCTAAAATAGCCGTAATATAGCAGCGAGGACATACAGGAATACTAGTTCCTAACTTTTTCTCCAGCTCATAGTCCATGAACCTCTCCTCCCCACAACTGTAACATATACGCGTCCGGATATTGCTCACCGCTTCTAACAATCTACGTAATTCTTCGAATTATATCTTTTTAATGATGAACTTCTAGTAAATAATTACGTAGTGACACATTAGAAGTTCCTTGCATGAGTCACATTTTGATGTTCAATCTGCTCCCCTGACATCTACAAGAGGGCGGCCAGCTGATTAGCCAATCCAATTTTCATTCTAAACGTAATGAAGGACACATCTAATGAAACTCAAACGTGCTTTGCTACACGATGACTAAAAATTGTTGTCTCAGCCAGGCATGAATTGAACTAAGGAATAGAATTATTCGGCAATGATATGACAATTCAATTTGTATCGATTATGCGGACTAAATTAACGTGTGAGCAATTACTGAAAGCTATTTCTTTATGTCTACGTCAATGTATTTGGAACCTAACTTATCGCTGTTCCTACAATTAGGACCTCTATCTCTAAAGAACGCCACCTACTGCCCTCTTACTACGATACTATTTCTTACTTCGCTCTATCCGCACGAATCACTGTCTATACTAATTGTGATAATTCAGCTAATTCATGCGATTGTTGAATCTGAGGTACATAGAATATTGTGCTTTTTATAATGATTGTTAATCTAGTTAGCAACAACGTGTTCACTTACTCATATTCGTCAGTTTTGAGATAGGTTCTCATGACGATAACCCTAATGATCGAGCAACAGTGTGCAAAGGCCTCCGACCCCATAGGCGATTCCTATCAACAACCTAGAAACCAATGGAGCAAGCTCTAGTGAATTCTGAAAAATTGTATAATTGACAATTAAAGCAATAGGTATAAATGAGATTGATAAAATACCCACTAGATACTGTCCCTTATTTGACTGATGGCTATATTTCCTCAAAAGATTGTAAGTGCAGATATTCCCAGCCCCAATCCCTAATAAAACCAAGTAAGGGTACATAGATTGGAATACAGGTATCAAAGCAAATGGACCTGCCCAACATAGCCCATTTACTAATTTTGCGCTCATAGGCCACGATAAGCTTGTTTTCATCCGACTTCGCAAAGGGAGCAACGCGGGACGAAAATGAATTGCGAGAGTGGTCGCGATAATGACAAAAGTTAGCCACCAGATTGTTGGAAAGGCATAAGAAGGTAGAGTGTAGGGAAGAATGGTCCAGTCAAGAATGGTCGCAGAGGTGATAGCAGCAAAAATGATGAGGAACAGAATTCCCAGTGGTTTTTTCCCCTCGTTACTAGGAGAAATTTGATGCGTGGTCAGTGATCCTGATCTATTCTGCGTTAAATAATAGTATTGCGTCGATATCAAATCAGACTCCCTTGGGTGCACCCACCAGGTCCAAATGCTTCTGGATACCTTAGGTTCGCTGTAATATCGGATGACTAGCAACAACCAGCAGAGAGGAGAATTTATGTCTACTATAGGCAACACTTAAGTAAATCAAGGCAACGATGGAAACGTTATTTCTCTCTAAAACTAGAATTTAGCATGAGTTAACTCTGCAAGACCAATTTGATGCATTAAAAAGCAAGTATTTCAATAATAATATGTGCCATAAAATTCGTTAGCCTTATTGTTAAAACGGGGCAAATTCCTCAGTAAATGTTGCGAGGCATATCCATTAGCAAACAGAATTGATATGCATGACTCGCACCGGATCATTAACTTCTTTGTTTTCGTCCATCTCACGCCTGCTGCGTCGCCACACAAAAGGCACTTGACATAGCAAAAATAACCATATTCAAGTAAAGCCGTGTTCAAGTTGTTATGTCCTACTCACCTAATGTAATTTAAGTCTCATGTCTAAGACGCTTTTAGGCTAGTTCTTACTACGTACTCTACACATTTGATTACTATATATATAGTGAATATATTCGGTACTGTTGTAGATGTTAAAGGGAAAAGGCTAGCAACCAATGGAACCAATTGGTCATGGTGGATAGTTACAAAGAGTCTTCCTCAACTTTTCTTGTTGGGGTATAAGATTACTCTGCGGCCTAATCGTAACATACATGACATCGTTAATGACATCGTTTCCATTGTCTGATTCAGATATTTTTTAGGCTGACTCAGATTTAGCCTACTTTCGACAAGTAATGGTTGTGCTGACCTCCATGCACTTTTCAATAGAATCATAAAGAAATGCCTCCCCGTCGAAAGAAATGTCAGATTATCACAGTGGGCAGAGCGGTGATATATCCAGGGTTCAACAAATTAATCAGTCCGCATAGAACCGCAGTAGAAGAGGGAAATGGTTCGCTGAATAAGGTAGCGACCTTATACGATATAGTCTTCTATGCGGTCGTGGGGGTGTTGCGTTTCTGACGTTAGTCTAATAGAGTCTGAAACAAGCATACTATTCGTTCATTTCGTCTTAGCTCTCTTTAATGAAGTCTGTGAAGTTGTCTTTATCCACCATTTGTTGCATTATAGACAGAGCCATCACATATTGTTTGGATACGTTACAGCCGTTGATATTCGAGATCCTAATCAGCAGAATGTAGGGTTTATTGATGAAGTTAAAGGGGCCCCAATAGCGGGGAGAGGTACTAAGGCTTCGACTCTGATCCTTTGGCTGACTAAAGGCTATAACGAGATGACTGGCATATCATAGAGTCACAGTTAACTTTAACCGATAGTCAAGGAAAGAATCTGACTCTAGTCAAAGACTCAGATCGATGAATCCACCACGACGCAGCTTTAAATCATTATTCTGTCATTAGATATGTGACTGAATTAGATATGAGTAGAGGAGGACTAGAGTACAATGGAAAAATCGCTGACGAATACGAACTAAAAAAGATTGTCGAGAAACTGCTTTCAGAGTTGTGGGAAAACGGTAGGTTGGCCCGGGCGTCTATTGATAAAATAATAGCTGCAGGAAGACCTACAACGTGGGTAAACAAGTAGCTTCAGCAGCTTACTATTTGCGCTCAATCCTGAACTTTATCGAGGTTCAGGATTTTCTAGTAGTGACAGATTCCCGTTCCAAGACCGTAAAAAAGATCGTTTTCAAATACATCATTCACAATATAGATGTAAAGATACTTCAGAATCTCTAAGCGTATCATAGTTTGATGCGATATTTCATCCCCGTGAGGTGAACAATCTCCGCATTAACAAGAAGAAGATTACTGGACAGTTTCAACAGAGGAAATAAAGTGTTTTGACCTTCTGCACACAGAGGGTGAGAGTCACTGGCTTTATTATCCTAAATACGGATTTGGGACGTACCATTACTTGACTCTTAATTTGTATGATCTAAATGTGAGTCCAAATAGATGTTATAAATATTAATAACCTTGCATTTGATGGTATCATGAGATAAGTTGAGTTGGCAAAGGCAACAATATTAACAGATACTCAAACCCGGCAACAACTCCGAATTTTAGGTATTAAAGGTGAAAGTTTCGATACTATCATCCGTAGATTAATTGAAGTATACAGGAAGTTTCAGAGAAAGGAAAGATACTAAAAATGGAATGGAGACAAATAGACACTATGATGATATCAAAATGCATCCAGTACATCGAGAACGAAATCAATGCCGGCAGACTAGATGCATCTCACTTTGTACCCATCCATGAGTTGAAAGAAACACGGGCCCTAATGTACTACAAGGCATGGAGAGTACGTCTTGTAGACAGAATGATGGAAGAAGACGATAGAAGTCACTCCACAAATGATACCTCAAATCCAACCTCAGAGTTAGAGGCCGATATCGGCTACTACAAGAAAATCCAAGAAAAGGAGAGGGCAACGAGAATAGAATATGACGATTATTAGAGATCCAGGAAGAGAGTAACAACAGTGAGTAATGATGGGAAGATGCAAGGATAGACTGGTGTAAAGAATAGAGTCTGTTTAGAAAGAGGCATTTTCGTAAACACCCCACAATGTCAAGAAGTAGTATTACTGATAATTCTTTTATGTATGATATCAAGTTAGGAAACTGTCATTTACGTTTAGCGGAATAACTAGAGCTGGCGCCAAAGTAAGCTCTGGCTCGAGTATTATGCACTCGGGTGTACCTATAACTATACCTATAACTATACTCTTTCTAAAATATCGCAATCCGACTAGAGATGTAACTCTTAACACAAGAACTCTGTCACTATGTAGGCATCCGTTTGCAGGGTTTGGCGCAGGAAAGCATGGCCAAGACGTGATAAATAACGCTAATTCCTAGGCAAAACTAGTCATTGAACATGTCAATGGTAGCTGAGCAAATACACCCAAATCAATAGAGTAAGTCAATCATTTAGGGTTATTTTATCGCCCCTATTGTAAGATATGTACAATTAACGGGGACTTAGATGAAGAACCTTTCCATGATCTGAGACATGTTAAGCCTAGCGACATCCTTGTCGCTCAAAAC
>JBOGPP010000043.1:0-2984 GCA_050748485.1 Nitrososphaeraceae archaeon
AAAAATACTTACAATGAGTAAACAAATGTGATTTTTTTAGTGCAATGCTTCGAATCTCCTTTGACTTCCGAGCATGTATCATTAGCTAGCATTTTGGAGATAATTTAGTATATTCCATTCTTTCTGAACTAACTACTCGTCATAACTCACCTAACCCTAAGTAATTTCCACTGTCGCCGCACATATTTACGAATTCGAAATGAAACGTTCTTATCAATGTAATCAAAAAAAAGCCAAAACAAAGGTCATGGTGACTATGTTGTGCAGGTTTGAAAACCAAGGTCATAGTCACCATACCTTTGACGCAGGTGTAACTTGAATAGTCTAACATACTATAAAAGAAATTCTAAGTGTAGTCAAGAAGAAATTGATGGAATTTACATTCCGTTTAATGGCTAAAATTATGAAATAATATACCAGTTAAGAAAAATGATAAAGGTACTCATTCCAGCTAGTTTTCGAGGATAGGAACTTGTTCCAGTGCACTAAGCTCTTGGCTTAGTTGTTGAGAGGTTTGATTGCCGTAAATCAGTAAAATCCTGTCATTATCCTCTAATATGTAATCTCCGAAAGATGACGGAGGCTCAAGTTCATTTCCATTAACAAACGCTCCAAGTTCCCTTTGTCCGTTTGAGCAATATTCTCGTTCCTGTGCATGCAGTTGTTGTTGTTGTTGACCTTGTTGATCAGAAGTTTCATCCGTAATTATGAAGCAGTTATCCTCAATATGCATACCAACACTCCTTAAAAATTCACCGAACGGTACTTTATCGGTATGTCTATGCAGAGTAAATCCATCGCCGTTTTCAACATGAATAAGCCGTGACTGGACTTGGTATCTGTCTTGACTAAAGTCGATAGGCGTACCATTTACATTTATAACAAAAGCAGCATGTTCGTGTGCCGATCCAACCGTACCAAACTTATTAATCTACGATGAATATCTCGTGGCTGAGATAGCCAGTACAGCCACTACTGCGACTATAATAGGTATTATTATAAATCAGTATTTTTTACGCTTGCGTTTGGATGCATAGAAATAGGGGCCACTTTTCCTTTTACCTTTATTCTTGATACCTGCATTGGTGGAACCGCTTTTTTTCTTTCCAAACAAACTATGTACTACTCACACCTGGATAACTGTATCCAAGTTAAGGTTTATAAAGTAAAAAACTTTGCTGTTAAATTAATCTCTTGTTAGATTAGGAATATTTCTGGCCCCACGCTTAATTGTCTAAGTCTACTACTTCACAATAGATTGGTTTAGTCTTCATACTTATATGAGTGGTACGATTGTATTTGCAAAAAATACCACAACGTTGATTATTATAGTGTCCAAAGACTAAGAAGACACATCGAAAGTTCTTGAATTAAATGTCGAAAATGCCGTTAGCATATCAGATGGTGAATATCACCTTCTATGATTAATAGGCCAAATCCATTATGTTGTAAGTGTTGAGACATCCCGCTGAATATCACTATTTCGTCTCGTGACCTAGCCTAACATATAGAACAGCATGAAAAATAATGTATGTAGCAGACTAGATTATCAATTCATACTTTGCGTCAATGGGGCATATAGATTTATCCCTGAATCCTCTAGATACTATTTTTTGGCTGCAGAAAATTGCAAATGTTTGTATAGAATGGGCCCATAGAATTAGTTCAAGTGATGAAATTAGTAATGACTAACTGGTAATAGGTCAATTATTACTGCAATACCATAAATGTATTTAATATATGTTGATGCAAATAGAATTGGTGAATAGTGAGACCGATTCTAAATATTCTAAAGAACCAAAGGATAGAGGAGAAGTAGCAAAACAAGAACAGCAACAGATTGAAGCAGAATCTAAACAAGTCGACAAACATACATAATGAAATAGAATATGGTGTTGAGTGAAAAATTTGAATATTCGAATTGGTTTAGAAGGAATGTTAAACCGTAGAAATCTCATTTCCTAGTTTCGAGATTTCAAATGAAAGACAATACTCAAATACGGAAAGGAAGATGTCACCTTACTCATATATTCAGAGAAAATTGAAGCGGTAACAATCTCGAATAGTACTAAAAAAGTGAGGGTTTATTGCAAACCTTCGGGGTTTTTGAGTCTCGGTACAAGAAAAGAGTATTTAACACGAACAACACTCTCAGATTTGATATAAAATGTATTGAAAACTAATCTGGGATTCTGCTAGTTGCTAACCCTAACCTATTATTCTGAGATTGTTTAATTATGGAAATGGTAGAAATGCTGTAGTGTTTATCTATAATTTGGGACCTATAAAAATATCTGGCCGCAAACCACGAGAAAAAAAGTTTGAATATCGACCTCCATATACTCTAGAAAAGGAATATTTATGATAATCTGATTTGTTCAGAATAATAATTGTATTAGATTCTTTAATGAAAAGGTAAAGACAAGCTCAAATAACGCTTTTATTCACGACGACAGCAATGGTTGAAAGAAGAATCATAAGCTAAGAGATGGCATCATACTGTATTAATTCTTATCTTAACTTAAGTAGGTTATCTAATCTAAATGAGGAGAAAATTAGTATGCAGAGGTGCTACTCCAAAGTGATGGTCGCAATATACTCGTCCTCGTTCAAATTTACTAGGTACTTTGTTTCATCAATTGCAGACAATAATTTCCAGCCTTGTTGTGTCAGAAAGAAAACACGTTCTTGTCCTACATATGAGACTATGTTGTATTCCACCAAATAAAATAATTGTACTTTTAGAAAAGTGTAAGGTACTCCTGTAAAATACATCAGACTTTCAAGGCTAGCTCTGTCAATACAACTCTCTAGAATCATTTCGACTGAGTCTATATCTAGCTGTATAGTATCATTCATTATGTACTTGAGAATGAACTACAAACTATTTATAGATGAAGACTATCAGGAGTCTGGATTACTATACTTCGAAAGCCTTGCCTAGCGAACTGAGGAAGGATCCAAGTCTTTTAACATTGGATTTT
>JBOGPP010000044.1:0-7410 GCA_050748485.1 Nitrososphaeraceae archaeon
TCCATATTGGGATGTAGATATATACTAGTGGACTAGTTTAAATCAATTTATGTTCACAAAAACATGATTTGCCTTACACATGTTTTGTATGAAGAAAGTATCTACTTTAATTCGAATTGACATTAGATACGAACTGTGAAAAATAAGAAGTATATTTACTTTTTACTTCGATTGTCAACATCTAGAAGGATTCTTTATGGAAGTCACGTTAAAGAGGATGAAGGACTCCACTAACAAATCATGATAGTTAGCAAGATTTGTCTGTCGACGATCGATCCATCATAACTTGACCCCATATGTGGTTCTACTCAAGTTAATATTGGCCATTCTGGTAAAGCATAAATTGCTGACAAAATAAATTGCAAATTTGTACAACACAAGAGAATAATTGTAAGTGATGGGTAAAGCGATAAAAGTTGAATAGCCTTATGTAAACGTATATTAAGAGGAGTTCAGCTATTTTTTGCACCATTGAGTGTTACGGGAAGTACATGAAAAATCATGGTATACTAGGTAGTTTGATATGACAAAAAATCGACTAATGATCGCATTTGGGGCACATCCTGATGATATAGAAATCGGGATGGGGGGAACTGTAGCAAAACTGAGTGGAATGGGTTATGACGTTAGACTTGTTATTGCTACTCTTCCAAACTTTGTAAAAACTGATACTAAAGAGGAACGCAAACAGGAGTCCATCATGTCAGCAAAAGTTATGGGTTGTAAAACACCAGAATTTCTCGACCTTAGTCCTGAAGAAATCGTGTTCAACAGAAAGTTTGTTACTCAAATTAGTAAGATAATTCAGGAACTTAACCCTGAGGCTATATTTACTCAATGGATCGGTGACACGCATCAGGACCATCAATCATTAACGAGAGCAGTCATAGCCGCAGCTCGTGATTCGAACGATCTGTTTATGTACGAAACAACAATTCCTGGAGGTATTAGTGAACACGCATTTAGACCTCAACTCTATGTAGACGTGACTGATACCATTGATATCAAAAGAGATGCACTTGACTGTTTTGACTCTCAACAAATCCGATGTGGGCCGTTGTGGATAGATTCTCTTGTAGGCAGATGTTCTTACAGGGGATATCAAATGAATGCAAAATATGCAGAAGCGTTTGAAGTTATCAAGGTTTCCAAATGGTAGAATCTAAGGCATCTTTACATCGATCTCTTGGTGCACCCAATCCATCATAATACAATGTTATATGTACATCTGGTGCCAATGAGAACTAAATGATAATGTCCTAATCCAACTAAACCTTTACCTTCCAGTGTATGAAGCCTGTACTTTTTTGTTTATATTGAACTATAATGCAAATAGTTGTTGAAAGTCTTGTATATCGTCTCTTTTTTATCGTGACGGAAAACCTCATCGAATCCATAAAAGTTTCATTGTTTTTAGCCCCGACATCCCTTGTTTAGTCGGTTTCAACAGTAACGTAGATAGTTGGCCCATAGTTCCCTACTTTCTAAACCAATTGCGTATATAGCAACTCCACTATACCTTCCCCACGTCCTTAAGTCTAGAATTCATCCTCAATTCACCTTCACTGTACCTCTTTTTGTCGTTCTCATCGTTTATAATTAAATGCGGGACCTTTGTAGGTTTTCCGTACTTGTCCACTGCTACCATAGTTACGAATGCAGTCGCCGCATGCACTTTGCTATTGTCGTCGAGGTCCTCGGCCTCAACATTTACCTCGATTTCTATAGAGGACCTACGAACATATGTTATTCTAGCAGAAATTATGAGTGCATTTCCTATAAAAACAGGCTTCAGGAATACCATCCTGTCTATACTCGCGGTGACTACATTCGCCCGACCCGAATGCCTCTTTGCCACTAGACCTGCAATTAAGTCGACGTGTTTTAATATAACTCCCCCAAAAACATTCCCTTTTGGGTTAGCATCAGAAGGTAACATCATCACAATCATTTCTGCTTCCGATTCCTCTGGACGTTTTCCTGTATCCTCACTACCGATAGTCAAGACTATTAGATCCCAAATTATTATCATTATATATACTAAATAGACACAAGTCCTGACTTATCCATTGATCTCTATCAGATCTATCGCGGATGGCCTTCAAGTTATCTAAGCAACTTCAGTGTTCTTTAGGCGCAACTGAGAATATAGATTCTTGCCCTAAATGGCCCAATTCCGTGAAACGTAATCTCAGAATTCCCCAAGGAATGGAACTTACGGTAATACTTTTATATATCAAAGTACAAGTAGAATGAAAATGAAGCAGACAATTCTAGCCGGAATTTGCGCTAGCATTCTGGTTGCCGGGTTTGTTTTTTATCCCCTTCTTGTGGGAAATTCGCAATCTGCAAAAGCTATGAACGTAGAATTTACACCAAGTGGTGTAACAAAGCATGTTACACTCGTGACGAACGAAACTGTTGTGCAAGTAGCTCCTGATAACGCATTGCATCCTGGAGGAATAGAATACAACGCGTACACCTTTAATGGAACTATCCCAGGACCAGCAGTTGCAATCGACCAAGGAGACAATCTTACAATTACTCTTCAAAATGACGGTGCGCTCATCCATAGTGTGGACTTTCATGCTGGATTAGGAGATAGTCACGTCAACTCGGGCCCTGTTGAACCTGGACAATCTCATACCTGGAGTTTGCAGGGCATTAACGGAGGGGCATTTATGTATCACTGTGCTGCCGATGCTCTTAATGGCGTTTGGGAACACATCGCCAACGGAATGTATGGTGTAATTGTAGTTCACCCACAGAACGAGGAGCCAGCCAAGGAGTTTTACATGTCATTTGGTGAGATCTATAACAGCGCTGACCAAGGTCTATTCAAAGGAACCAATGGAACCGTAGGTTCATTTGATATCACCAAATTTGCTACAGACCAGCCTGATCTAGTCCTCACGAACGGAATGGCTCATAAATATGCTCCGGCAGTAGGTCAAGTTTCAAAGCTTGAGCTTAATCCAAACGCAACTGTGTTCAACGTCACACCTGGTGAATTGACGAGATGGTACGTACTTAGTCCAGGGCCCAATGACGGCGTCTCATTCCACTTCATCTCCGGAATGATGGACGTGCGAGACGGCTTTAACCAGCAAGCTAATAGCTATGGAACAGTATTGATGAACGACGAAACATGGTGGGTGCCACCAGGATCTGCCTCAGTGTTTGAGACTATCTTCCCAGAAGCGGGACCATATGTAGGTGTAGACCATTCAATGGTAGATGTGGTCAAGGGAGCAGCCTTCGTGGTAGTAGCATCAGACAACTCAACAGCAACTGACCATCCAGAAGGTACATGGGTTCCACCAAAGGGAAGTGAATACGTTGGCGGAAACCAGCAGGCCGAGTGGGTTTCATCTGGTGCAAGCTGAACTAACCAGACTGATGCCTAGGGAAGACTACAATCCCATCCTTTTTTTTAGTTCCTTTACGTTGGCCTCGCGAAATTTGCGTTTAATACATTTAATCGACTAGTCGATCCTTCCTTCTACAATTATTGGCAGCATAGCATCAATTCGTTTCAATCTCCGAAGGGCTATGGATGACCTATTCTGAATATGGCATCGTTTTTTTTAGAAAATTATACGCCGCTTCAATACCTGTTTATCAAATGCGAGCTCAATTGGATTATTGAGAAATGATCGACAATCCTAGGATATTGATGCAATGTAATCATTAATGTTATGAAGTACTGCCCAACACACAACCAGGGATTAGGTGATGTTGAGATGATCCATCATTTATCAACCTGACTAAATGATTTACAAACTATTAGCACCTTTCTCCAAGGAAATGCCTATTCATTCGATTTACTTATATAATATACAATAAATTCATGGATATATGTAAAGTTTAACTAGTCGTATGTTGTATATATACTGTATGATGGCTTTTGGCACACAAGCCATAGCTTTGGACGGAGCTAAATATGGCGCAATAGCAGGGGCCATAGCAACTTGGTCAATATCGTCTATCTTAGCTTTAATAGAGGCAGGTATGGGTCTACCCATCGGCTCATTTTATTCAATTATCGGCATTGCTTTGGGAATGGATAACGTCCTGGGTGCTTCATATTTCGGATTCGGTCTTCACATCTTAACTGGAACGATAATGGGAGCTCTTGTAGGCTCTGCAATAGTACGGTTGGTTTCGCTTAGTCTATTTAGAGGAATTTTGGCAGGAATGGTTGCCGGTATTCTAATATGGCTAATCGTATTTCTTCCAATTACTGCATTCCTTGTGCAACCTTCTATGGCACAGATCGTTACATTGTTGGCACTTACTACGAACTTTTCTATATCAACGAGCGAGATTAATCAATTTATCCAAACTACAGCATTGACCTCTGTCCTGTTCCATCTTGTGTGGGGCGCTTTATTTGGCTTTATCATAAGTTCCCTCTTCAGAATCAAATCATATAGAAATGCGAACTGGAAAGCGAAGCTCGAAAGCTACGTGGCTAACAAAGATCAACAAAATACCAGAATCAAGTTTAAGGTCTTGGGCTTTGGTATGTTGGCAGGATTATTGGCTTCTGCCTGTATAAGCGGGCTGATCCTTGTAGTAGAAAAAACCATTGATATCCCAGTGGGAGCTTTTTACCTGGTGTTGGTATCGTCACTCACTCAATCCCACGTAGAATCAGTAAATATGATCGTGGCCGGTCTTCTATTGCATTTATTCACTGGTACCATTATTGGCGCTATTATATCAATACCATTTGCTACAAGAGACAGCAAAATCTTATCTACCATGCATAAGTATGCTCCGATTTATGGACTCCTCTGTGGGTTAGTAGTATGGGCATTTCTGTTTGTTCCAGTTACATTTTGGGTCATTATACCTCTGCTAGGTAACCTCGATCAAGCTCAATTCATAGTTCAACAGACTCCTGTAGGCACTGCATCCTCAATAACGGTGGGTGAGCTCCTTTCTATAAATGATAAAATTCTAATCGGCGCATTAGTCTTCAATATGTTCTATGGATTAGTTACTTCGATCATAGTAAAATCCATGACAGGTAAATTAGTGAGCCAACCAAATACTATTAAAGAAGTCTCAATGTGATCGGCAATTTTACATCTGGTCCCGCCAACTTTACAGGGCAAATCCAGGAATTGATGTGTTTCTCCGACGTAAAGATGCCCATATTGACATGAGTTAGCGTATAGGGCCGGACACAATGAGTACAATGAGCATAACGTATCCGTCAGAACTGTCTTATCCGATAATTGAATAAATAGGAAATAAGGATCCGATTAATTTCAGTAACTCCTTGCGAAAATGTCAATTCTTGAACGATGGAATTTTTGACTCAAATATTAGGACGCAAATGGCATCTTGAATTATCTCTGAATTACTCATGTTCCTTCTTGGTCCTTTGAGCTAACTGTTGCGGGACTCATGGTAAATATAACTCATGAAAGTTGTGAGTATTGCTGGAATTGATCAATGAGTACTTTTATATCGTAAGGTGTGAAATGTATCGCATTGAATCGGATACCTGCCAAGCGAGATCCCGTGATTGTGATTACTGGTTCATGTCAAAATTTTGAGAAGGAAAGAGGTAAAATAATCCAATTTATCAGAGATCTTGAATTGGGAGCGAAGACGAAGGTCGAATTTCAGTGCTACTCAACAGGAATTTCGATGGGATGGGAGTTCTTTGAATTGTGTTTAGACCCAGATCTTGTTTATTCACTATTTAGTATCTTCCCGGATATGAAAAAAGAAGAAGGATCAATGTTGGAGCAGCAGTTTGTCCACTGGCTTTCCAGGCAGTTTAATAAGAGGAAATTAGAATATTATTTAAAACTAAATGATGTTCCACGAGAAAGAGCGTCTGGATTCAGACTTGATCCTAATAATTATAGAGATGACAGCCTACTAGAAGAATGGAGATAACTAGCTATTCTGGTGTGGAATTTATTCATATATCCTAATAAATTTTGATCTGGTAAATTATGAATTACGATAGTTAGCAGAGCTAATATTGCGCACTATGTCTCTATACTAGCGAATGCTTTTACCATTTACACTATATTCAAGTATGTACTAGTAAAATACTAAAGTTCCACGAACTCCTATCATAAATTTATGATGAAATTAAATGAATTTTTCCATCCTCTAGGCCCTATTCCGCTAGACCGGATTACATTTTTTATCTTCGTATTGCACCATGAACCGTCGGTTCTCTGGACTAACATAGGAAAGTCCATTAATTTTAGCATGGGTAGATCGTTTTCACTATCCCCCAACCCGATAAATACGGTCCTTCCTGATTGGTACATTCTTTTGAAGAGATCAATTAGTGCTCCGGTAGCCTTCCCTTTATCGTTTCCCAGGGTGATATCGATGAACCTCCCTCCATGAATTATTTTTAAGCCATTTTCTCTGCAGGCTTTGGCTAAGATTCTCAAGTCAGATGGATCTATTTCTAGAATTGTTTCCCCGTATTCGCGCTTTGACATTCTCTTTGCGAAGGACATTGGCATTTGTACCTTCTTACTAACTTCCTCCAAAGCCATATCTGTCGTCCCTTTAAATTTAATCTGAAGCTCCTCTCTAATACTGACTAATCGTTTTCTTATTTCACTTGAATGACCTCCTATTTCAATAAGATGGTATCCATTCTTCCTAGTATGTGGTGCTATTTCAAAATCGTCAAAATATCCATCTGGGATCACTACTGCTCCTCCATTTTCGATTATGAAAGGGTCAGACAATTCAAGCTTATTTCTTATGTATTCCTGTTCGTCACGTGTCTTGGCAGAACAAAGGATGACCGGAATCCCCATCTTTGCCAATTTTTTTACCAGCAGATCTGTCCCTTCAAATTTTCCATTGTGTATATCTATAAGAGTTCCATCAATATCGCTGAAAACTATCTTTTGCAAAGCAGAATGATTCATCTTCCAATCGCCTACACTTATTTCTTGACTACGAAATCCCGCGGTACAACCATGAACGTTACGGTCAAATTTCCTAATAGTCAGAGCCATCAGCACTACTAATTTCCAGGACATCAAGTAGCAGAATCAACCCGTGAATTAGTACACTTTGCAAAAAAAAGAGTGATGAAAATGTGTAATGAAATATCAAAATTCTCTGCCTTTAGATGGATTTTTAATTCTGGCGAAGTCAATATTAGGAAGAGACAAATAAATAAATCAGTACAGATCAACTAGTACCGAGAAGCGTTTAAAGGCAACTAGGAATAATTACATTCTCCGAGACACAATTAGATGAAATTCCCACTCCGAAATCTGATATTTGAAAGGATAAAGCAAGCAGGAAACATCACTGATGTAGAACTCTTGAATAGTCTCAACAAGGAGGAAATTCAAGTGACCGATGACACATTCAATAAGATACTACTTGACCTCGAAATATTTG
>JBOGPP010000045.1:0-2159 GCA_050748485.1 Nitrososphaeraceae archaeon
GTTAATAAGAACAAATTCAATAAAGTAAATATAAGTAAGGATGATTGGGATTACATTAACCCTTCCACAGGAAAAGTATATGATATATATAATAGTATAGATGTTGCGCATACGTAAAGAGGTCTACGTATGACGAACGCTTCATTATTGATGCATTGTAAACACAAAACTGCTCACTATATTGCGAGCCCGATAATCAGTCCATAGCACTGTGGAAACCAAGTCCAGCCTAGATTCTTAATTCATTAAAGATTTTTGTTCTAAAATTAGTTCTCGTACAACTATTATATACCTTGTGAGACATGTCGAATCAGTATGCCATGCAGTTGTACCAGATGTAGCCATTCGACACTTATCGAATGTGATACAGCATATTGTAATTGTTGCCGACCAAGTGATTATGATGCAAATGTGATATATACAGCCAAAAGTCAATAAATGAAAAAAGTACAAGTTTATTAGATGGTAATGAGCGTCTAGGCTGCGCCAAATAGTTAAGGTTAGCTATACGATGATTTGGCAAAGTATAGAATTCAACATTAATCTGAATAATTCGACAGATACGTATAGAATATGCCCCATCTACCTTTTAGTGGGGACTTATTATTTTAATTCTATAGTGGAATTTTTATAAGAATTGAATGGTTAAAATTTTAGAATATTTTCTCAATTTGAACAATAATAGTTTCTACTATTGATACTAATAATGATACTAAGAGCTAAAAATTGTAAATATTAACTAGACGTAATGGCATATCTCCAATTAATCGCTTTATTTGAAGGATGGCATTCTCAGCGTCCATTATTTAGGAATCTCTGGTATTGGCATAATGTCAATAATTTTATGAACATATTTTAAATTAAACTAAAACCTCATTATTAGATATTCTTTAGTCAAGTAGATACCAAGAAGTTTGCAAAAATGTATAAGGAGTTATTGACAACTTAGTTTTGTATGCCCCATAATGATAATGATACTTTAAATTTGGAGTTAAAAATACTTGAAGCTTATAGTAGAGATATTGGTAGAGGGATCGCCCGCATTGATTATGATTCAATGGATTCTATAATTGCCACTACTGGAGATATAATAGAAATAAGAGTAGATGAAAAAAGTACCAGAAAGACGGTAGCCAAGTGTTTGCCTTTATATCCTTCAGATGAAGGTAAAGGTATAATCAGAATTGATGGTATCGTCAGAAATAATGCAGACTTGGATATAGGTGATACCGCACATATAAGGAAAATCAAAGTCAAACCAGCAGAAAAGGTTATTGTCGCCCCGTTAGAAGCAATTCCCCCAATTGATGAAAGGTATCTTTCAGATTCCCTTGAAAGTGTCTCCATGACAAGAGGAGATAATTTTTTAGTCCCTTATTTTGGTGGAAGGCTACTCTTTCAGGTTATAGATCTTACACCTCCAACTAGCGAAGCAGTAATACTTAGTCAGCAGACGCAGTTCATTATAGCACCAACTGATCAGGCTCTAAGAGGTGCAGATGCCAGAGCTGTTGCATACGAAGACATAGGTGGGCTAAAGGATGAGATCCAAAGGGTAAGGGAGATGATAGAGCTTCCTCTTAGACATCCAGAGATATTTGAAAAGCTTGGCATCGAAGCACCAAAAGGAGTACTCTTGCATGGACCGCCCGGTACTGGCAAGACTTTATTGGCAAAGGCCGTAGCCAATGAAAGCAATTCCTATTTTATCAGTATATCTGGACCCGAAATAATGAGTAAATTCTACGGCGAATCTGAAGCACGTTTAAGGGAAATCTTTAAGGAAGCAAGAGAAAAGGCGCCTTCAATAATATTCATAGATGAATTAGATTCTATTGCACCAAAGAGAGAAGAGGTAACGGGAGAGACAGAGCGAAGAGTAGTTTCACAATTGCTATCAGTGATGGATGGTCTTGAGTCAAGAGGAAAAGTTGTAGTGATAGCGGCAAGTAATAGGCCAAACGCAATAGATCCTGCACTACGCCGACCAGGCAGATTTGACAGAGAAATTGAGATCAAAGTTCCAGATAAACGTGGCAGACTGGAAGTTCTGCAAGTGCATACAAGAAATATGCCGCTCAATGGCGATGTAGATCAAGATAAAATTGCTGGTGTAACTCATGGGTATGTAGGTGCAGATCTTGAATACTTGTGTAAAG
>JBOGPP010000046.1:0-4683 GCA_050748485.1 Nitrososphaeraceae archaeon
TTGCTTGCTGCTCTCCTACTGCTCTGGCTTCTGCCTGTTGAGCTTCAATCTCTATTCTACGCAGCTCATTCTGTGCCTGTAGTGCTCTCTGTTGAGCTGCTACCTTTGCTTCTACTGCCCGTACAAACTCTTGAGAGAATTCAAATTCTGTAATAGAAATCGCGTCTACAATGATATTGTAGGCAGCTAATCTTGCCCGAATCTGTTGCTCAATCTCCGTCTTTACAGATTCTCTTTGAGTAATTAGTTCTTCCGCGTTAAACCTTGCAGTCACCTGTTTGACAGATTCCTGAATCGCTGGTACGATCACCCTGTTGGCGTAATCAAGTCCTAGATTTTTATAAACATTCTGTGAATTATCAGGATCTAGATGATAATTCAAAGCTACTTGTGTTCTGACGTCCTGGAGGTCTCTGGAGGCAGAAGCTGCATCCTCAGTTATCCTCTGGGTTCTAACTTCCATCTGCACAACGTTATCGCGGACGGGAACTACAAAGTGAATTCCTTCATTAAGGGATTTAGTCGTATCTACAGCGCCGAATGTCAAAAGTACACCCCGATAACCAGCGTCTACTATCTTGATGCTTCCGGTTACGGCTATAGCCACTATGATGATTCCGATGACGGCTGGAACTACGATTTTAATAAACGGGCTAGAAATTCGACCTCGCCCTGGGCTTGAGCCCCTAGAGTATGGTGAACCATGAGGATCTTCTAGAGGTTCTCCTTCTGGGGTAGTCCTGCGAGACCCACCAGTGCTACTGCCGCTGCCGCCAGCACCGTAAGGGTTATTTTTACGCTTAAATGGATTTATTTTCAATGCCTTTCAAGTCCTTGCTTCTCGTAGTAGCAAACCAATTTCTATCTAATCGATCGTATAGGGATAGCATTACCAGTGAAATCAAATACATGATATATTTCACCGATTTGCATATATATATGTTAGAACATAAATTCTAACAAGAAGCGGCGTTTGCAAATTAGGAGAAATTTGCATCTATTGCGTCTTAAAGCACTTACGAAATCTTAGCGAGAACGAATATTATGCGACTATAGCCAGGTCACAAATATCAATGGTTTACATTTTGCCAATCCAAATCTCTGAAACCAGCGATGTATCTATAGATCTTGCAATCTACTCTTGTTGCTCAATTACTGTGATAGACCCCTAACCTAATGCGGTCGAAATATGGGATGCAATTATTAACTTGATGATAGCAATACGTTTCCAGACTATTTAATTTGCTCTCAAAAATATAATTCGACAAGTCATATCAATCAACCGGGCAGCAAGTTTTTATACTTACATCAAGATTACTACTGTGTTCACCACCTCTTCTATTATTGCTAATACTAATAAGATAGTACCAATCCCAACTATTGTTACATTAGTATCATAGCTTAAGAGATTTGATATTATGCCTTTCACTTTTTGGGTGATTAAACATTAACTACTTAACTTAACTTAGTTAAACATTAACTACCGACATGAAATCTTTCAAGTTACACACCGCAGTCGCTAACTGTCAAAAAGAAACCCCCTTCAGTTTAGACGGGGAGCGCCCTAGCATTCCTCTTCTTCCACATCAATCCTTGAATAACTTGACTCTCAAAACGTTCACCTTCTTTGCTTTTTGAGCTGTTGTCTAAACATCTCGATTAATTCGTGGACCGATGTCGCATCTTCTGGACCCTTGTCATCTCTTATCTTTCCCGTAAATTTAGGAAATCGCAATGCCAGGCCATAGCCCTCCCTAATGGAATTTAGGCCAGCTGTGTGGGAAGGACTTAGTGTTATTTCTGAAGCGATGACTTCAATGACAATCTTTGGTTCAAACCACACATCCATCTGGTCCATCCTTGTATCTACTCTGGGTGATTTATGACCAATACGAAGACTTTCAAGAGTATCATAAAAGCTTTCAAGATGCTGGTCAGTAAATCCAGTCCCTACCTTGCTGACGCTCCTAAAAAGATCCTGGTGTTCATCATATGCTGCCAGCAAAAGGGCTCCATACTTTCCCACCCTTCTTCCTCTTCCGTACAAGGCGCCAACAATTACTAGGTCTAGGGTATCTGCTAGTTCGCTTCGGTACTCGCGCTTTACCTTAATCCAGAGGTATTCTCTGCTCCCTGCTCGATAAACGCTTTCTCGATGCTTAAGCATGATGCCTTCACATCCAGCCTCTATTGCCGAATCCATAAATCCTTGAATCTCCTTTTCATCGCTTGACATAATCTGTGTTATTAGTTGTATCTTCTTTGTAGTGGTATCATCTGAACTGTATTGTATACTATCTGTCACTCTGACTCTTTCCAGTCCACGGCTTGCTCTTCCCGCACTAGGTCCCAATTTTCCTCCGTCTCTGTCTCCCCTTCTCTTGCTTGCTCTTTTTTCCTTAGGATTGGAGCTAGTTTTGTCTCTCGAGGCACCTTCATCATCAGACAAATCCCCAATCTCGACAAGCTCACTTAATATGCGTCGTCGTTTCCTGTAAGGATAACCAGTCACAGATTTAGCATCATTATACAACACATCAAAAATATTGACGATCACAGGGTAACTTTGCATCGCCTCTTCAACTCCGTACTTTCTTCTTCGGTGCATAAGCTCTTGAAATGGGAGATATTCTGAAGTACTTGGATCGACGGCAACGATCTCACCTTCAAGTATCACTTCTTTAAGACTGTCCATTTTTCTAATAGCCTGGACCACATCTGGATAGTGGCTTGTTATATTTTCAAGCCGCCTTGAGAAGAGCTCTACTCTTTTACCATCAGCAATAGCAGCCTTAACTTTGCCTCTGTGGTGATCCTTGCCTTTGTGTATTTGAACTCTTTCCCCATCCAATTTGTATTCTGCACCAGCAACTCCCTCCATTCTATCGAGTCCCTCCTCTATGGTAGAAGCTCTTTCGGCAAGCATCGGTCTAATCGGTTTAAAAAGAGTTATCTGTATTGAGCGAACTGATTCAATCCCATTACAGGCCAATTCTTTTGCAACCATGCCGAGGTCCCCGGAGACATTGTAAGCATTCTCTAATAGGGAACGATTTGATTTATCATTGGTAAAGGCTATTGATAATGAATCTAAAACAGTGAAGTCTGCGATTCCCAATCTCAGAGTTCCCATAAGAAATTTCATTATGTATCTTGCTTCTCGGGGGGTGGTTTCATTGAGCAGACTGCTGACAAGTCTTAGCTTCATTTCTTGGGAACCAGAACCTGTAGTCTTTGCAATCTTGTGCAAAGTACTGAAAACCCTATCGACGGTCATTTCCTGAGAAAACAATGTGTTCTGATTTCTTGTTTTCAATGCTTCTCTAGCAGTATCGCCCACGTCACCCTTACTCCGATAGACAGCCAAGATCTCTGTGACACTCTTACCCGACGACTGAGCAAGCGCACGAATTGCCATCTTTTCTGCCAATCCCAATTCTATCCCTTCATATGAAGGCCCTAATTTTCCTTGAATTAAATAAATTACCTTGTCGATAATTTCACATTGAGTTTCTCTTAATAATGAAACAAGGTGATCTGTAAGAAGTAGCCTGCTCCTGGTTTCTTCCATCTTATCAAAAGTATCAACTAGTTTGGAGAGAAGCAACGTGTTTTGTACAAATTCTGTAAAGACGGAATCTGACTTAAATCTATTAGCATTTCCCTCTAGTTAACTGAAATAACATATTTGTAGCAAAATCATCACTTATAACTGGATGTCACCACTGTTAGCAAGTATGGCAATTAGATATTAGCACATTAGGGGAAAATTATTCCTTCAATATTTACTCTATTTTCATCGCCTTTGGCAGTGCTATAGACATTTGCACACGGTATGTTCTCCGGGAGAATTCCATTACCACACGAACTTTCAGTATGTTCATTATTATTTCGCTCGTACCCAGCAACACGAAGAGTGTTAGCGGGATATAAGTCGCTTAAAGAGGAAACAACGATCACCGCTATTATTAACCCCAGCAATCCCACTATGAAAGTATTGACCATATTCTCTGAACTCTTATTATTAATTTTGTTGATTTATCTGCATTATGAGAAATAATGACTGTGATTAAATCAGATATGTTTAAGAATTGAGCATCTAATCTTAAGTTCATTAAGAAAAACAAATGTCGAGGTAGCATAATGTATTCAAAGTGATTTTTTCAGAGTCTATTTAAGAGTCAGTACTTGATCTTGTGATGAGTATGTTTTCCAAATATAAAAAAGCCTTGAATTCATAGGCTTTTTAATTACGCTTTTAATAAGAGATGAACAAGCATCGATCTGAGGGGTATTCACGGAAAGTCATATCATGGTCTTTACCTGTGCTATTTGTTGTCACTTTAGTTGAGTTGTATAAATTCCAGATTAGCTATGGAAAGAGCTTTGGTAATTCGGGAAATCCTGGAATTTCTGGGAATTTGAATAAGGGAGGATTGGGATCAGACTCCTCTTCTTCTCTATCTTGTTGTGGTGGTGATGATGATGATGCCGCCAGCAATTGCGGAGAACTAGATGGCCTTTCTTCAAGAGTGATAGGTACTTCCAAATTCTGACCTTCTCTGTTTATTGTTAGCGTCACCTTGTCCCCTACTTGTTTACTTTCGTCAAGGTAAGATATCACATCGTCCATTGACTTCACTGGCTGACTGTCTATTTTAGTGACAATATCCCCGCTCCTTA
>JBOGPP010000047.1:0-17968 GCA_050748485.1 Nitrososphaeraceae archaeon
GTGCGGACAATTCAACGGAGAGTTTAAGCCAACCTAAAAGCGACAATAACAGATTCACAACGATCCAACAGGCAATTCATAGAGCACAATGCCTAAAGAGGATGACCCCTCATTATCAAATCTTCTATTTTTTTCTTTCCTTACTTACGGATTAATTGGGGGTCAGGAGCTTTATATCATAGTATTTTGTTTGTTTTTTCGGTATTGTCAAATCATTTCAAATCAAGCCCTTATGGGGAAATCACTGTGCTGATCGTGTTGGTTAGCTCTACAGTAGGTACTCTTCTTAATTCTTATACGTTTGCGCAAGCAATAGATCAGCAGGAATACGATCGAGTCGCAAGATCCTATGGTCATTATCCACTAACTTCTACCGAGTACGACGAAGTGGCACTCCCAATTTCCAAAGGTTTCGTGGATGGGAAAGTAGCATACTTCATTGCGACAGACGCTTCAAATAATGAAACTGCCAATTCAATCTTTGAAAACACGGGTTGGCGAGTAAATTTTGCTCCTATACTGTCACAGATACCTCAAACGGAACTTAGCCAAGGCTTCGAATTTCTGAATGGAATACAAGATCAAGGGGCCTTTGAGTTTCAGCTTCCTGTCTCAAGCAGCACACCTGATGAAGAGAATTATAGCCCTCTAGTTCATCTCAATCTCGTTAGATGGAATGACAATGTGACTATTAGCGTTCTGAAGTCTACGCCTGAAATCATTTCGGCAAATCAAAAAGGGGATCTCCAGATTATTCCTACGAACATCACGATAAACAGTCCAGCCGTGAGCTGGTTCCGTTTTGAGCCTTGACCAATGAAACGACTTATCTACGTCCCCCAGATTTGGATGTGACGATATTTTGTGTGAACTCGTAATTCCACGTCTGAATCTGGTTCCTCTTGTAGGATATTGGTATTATCATAATTCTGTGGAAAGTATCCTATCTTTAAGAAAAATATACTATGGTTAAGAAACATGGCGGATATTGACAAATAATGATAATTCTCCCGAAGCGAGATAGTAGCAAATCAAAACTCTCCAATATAATCAGATTCTTTGTTAGTTGTGTCTGACAGTAATGGTTCTGACTCTGAGGATCACAAAGTTAGTGTATGAATCTCAATCATTTAGAGGAAAACCTGTTTTCTAGTCAACCATATTTTCGAAATCAAATTTAAGCTTAATAGCAAGCGGCTCAAATAGCTATTGTCATCGTGAGGCTACCATGTATGGCGCTAGGCATATTAATTCACATACAAAAAAATATGAAGAAGCTACTACTGTATCATTGATGAGAAATTGAATATTGTAGGACTTTTGCAAGGTCTAACGTTTAAACAATCATTGTCGAAGAAATTAGAGGAGTATAATCTCGAGATCAATTACGTTGATCCTGATAAGTCAGTAATATCACAGCTCGCTCCCGCACATATTATTGTAAATGGTTTCCATATAATAGATAGATCAATAATCGAAAATTGTCCCAATCTTAAGCTAGTGCAGCAATCCGGGATTGGAGTAGATAATATCGACATAAAATATTGCTCCACCAAGGGGATCTATGTAGCAAATGTTCCACTCGCTAACGCAATTTCTGTTGCTGAACATACTCTTTTTCTTATGTTCTTTTTGTCAAAGAATGTTTCTATCAGTCGTGGACACTCCAATTCATCTGTAAACCTATTGCATACAAGATCGAAGACTACCGCCGGTATGGAATTGCATGGAAAGACATTGGCAATCATTGGTTTAGGGGTAACTGGTCTAGAGGTCGCAAAAATCGCACGAGGCCTAGGCATGAGAGTGGAGGCCGTGACCAAACACCCTTTTACGAAAAGGGATGGTTATGACAAAAAATACTACGTTGACGATTTGGCTGGCATAGACCGGCTTCCTGAAGTCTTAGCAAGAGCAGATATTGTTTCAATTCATACGCCACTAACTGACGAGACCACGGACATGTTTGGGGAAAAGGAATTTAGCATGATGAAAAAATCGGCTTACCTGATTAACGTAGCACGGGCCAAGATTGTAAACAAAGATGCCCTCTTCAGGGCTTTGAGTGCTCAAAGAATTGCAGGCGCAGCATTTGATGTATTCTGGAGGGAACCACCTGACCTGGAAGACAAGATCCTTGCCCTCGAAAACTTTATACTGACACCGCACATCGCAGGTTGGACCTCCGAAGCAATCGAGACCATTACTAGAATTATTTCGATAAATATCGAGAGGATGTCACGCGGAGATCCTCCTCTGACTGTCGTCAACAAGGAATTATTGGTTTGAGCAAGTACATGAGCAAATATACGCACATGTGTGTATTGTAACCGTTTTCTTAGGTGAAGTGATTCATATAGCTGCATGATTTTTAGTAAGTTTGTCCAAGCTATCTCAATAACATTAGTTGACCGCCAACTATTGTCCCGAATCATTTCATTAAGCCGAAATTCCAAATTTATTGATGAGATGAGGATAAAATTAGAAAAGAGTGTCTGGTTCGGTCACTATTTAGCACCGACTGAAAAGGATGCTTTTATTTTCTAGCTCACTCTTTTGCTACCTAAAACTTATCAACCGGGAGATTCCTCTCTTCGAGTACCTGCTTCAATAATCCTAGGTCATAGATATTCGTCAAATCCGGTTCATTCCCTCTTCCTATCAACCCTAGATCATACGCATCATCTGCCATTCTAAAAAGCGACTGTTCAATAGGATCATATGTAAATTCGAGTCTTCGCAGCGCATCATTCAATTCGTCTTCAGGGACTGTATTCCCCGTGATCCGCTTGAGGCCATCATTGAATGAATGTATGAACGCCTCGACGCCGACATTATCAAGGTCATCATTTGATTGGTTTTCCCTATTCCCTGAAGCTCCATTGACGTCGCCGTTCCGCAAATTCTGTAGAGTATCATTTATCCAGATTGTCTCATCAATATGCGCATTAATCAGCTTCTTTATTGTCTCAGGATTGTTTTTCAAATAGTCCGATCTAATGATGATGTTCGTAGTTACGAATTTACCATCTGGCGGCCATAAATCCCGCTCGTCCACAAATATCTTCCCGTTAGATTCTTTGACAAGACGCGCTCCCCAGGGTTCAGGAACCCAAGCACCGTCAATCTCTTTCTTAAGCATGAGTGTAAGAATGTCTGAAGGTTTCACTGGAACCACAGTTACATTACCTCCATTCTCGACAGTTTCATACCCGTTCTGTATCAAATATTTTCTCAAGGCCACATCCTGAGTATTGCCCAATTGTGGAGAAGCAAATTTCTTTCCACCAAAGTCGTTAGTAGACTGTATGGCGGTATCGTTTCTTACTACAAATACGGCTCCCCCACTCGCAGATCCAGAAATTATTCGTATCCCCTCCCCATTAGAAGCCAAGTATCCATTCATCGCAGGATTGGGTCCAACATATGCCACATCAATTTGGCCTGCATACAGTGCCTCAATAGCTGAAGGGCCAGCGCTGAACACGTATTCCTTTATACTGATATCTTCATCTCCACTGCTCGTGCTGTTCTCTGACAGTGCTTTTTGGAAGTGTCCATTCGCTAATCCAATGATTACTTGGGCATGATTTAGATTAGGAAAATAACCCAATCGCAAAACATTCGATCGGGAATCAGTATCCTGTCCTGCTTCCTCCCTCCCGGCGTCATTATCACCACTTTGAGGACCATTAGTTAAGGAGTTGGAGACACTCAGGAGGAGATCTGAATTGAATTGTGAACTCAAAGCAACAACAAGAATAATTATGCCTGACAGTAAGAATTTAGTTCTTACTTTCATAGCTCCTCATCAATTCTTCGTCTGCCTCTCCAATATTAGTGGTGCATTTGGATTATCACTATTAGAGCAATATTATCTGTTTGATTGGTGCAAAATAGTCGAAATATATGCATAATATCTAGACCTAAATTTGGGTCCAGGCAAGAACTTCATAGTGGTTTCTGTGACTGAAATATTATGATTATGCTCAATTATTGATTTGAAAGAAAAGTACTGTTACGATATGCTCCAAGGAGAGCATATTACATTTATTTGAAGGCCCGTCTTAGGTAACACGAAGTACTTTTGCTTTATTGCGCAATGTATATGCAATGAGTTCATAAAACAACTCTATTTTTCACATTTAAAGGCAATTATATATATCCTGCTTTAGACTTGTCTTTAAGAAAAGGAAATGTCATATCAGATCAAAACGGAATTTTTTTTGCGTACTTTAAATTCGGACACATTACTTGTTAGCAATCTTTCAGCACGCCTCTCTAAGACATTTGATCTTCCAGTAGCGTTCCTTTTTCCTCTAATCAACAGTGGCATATTGAAATGGGCTAATCTTGAGTTAGAGAAACGAAGGCTAAAAAAAAGGTCCGATAAATAGAGTTCCTGGTACTAGGCTGAATGCAGATGCATGATACCAGTGGAAAAGGCGAAACAATCCTACCTTTAACTTCAGGTACATCATCATCGATTAAGCGTAGAAAGGTTAAATTAGATATTGGAGACCTTGCCAATGTAACCCTATTCATTGCAGCCTTCATTGGGATATGGCAACTGGTATTCATGTTAGGGATATGGCCTCAAGTCTCATTGCCATCCCCAGCTATGGTTGCAGGATCCTTTGTCGATCTTGTGACGAATTTGACACTAATCGTAAGTATTGCCGTAACTATGTACCGTCTTGTTATCGGATTTACGTTGTCGATCATGATCGGGGTTTCAGTTGGATTGGCTATGGTGAAATTCCCTGGCTTCGGTAAAACCATGATCTCTTTTGCTGTCGGTTTACAATCATTTCCTAGCGTAGCATGGGTACCATTTGCTATACTATTAATAGGACTTAACGATGCGGGAATACTTTTCGTCGTAATAATGAGTTCTGTCTTTTCAGTCATGATGTCCACTTATGGGGGAATAAGAAATATATCCCCGATCTATATCCGCGCCGCACAGAATATGGGCGCCAAAGGATTCTCCTTATTCAGGTACGTCATGATTCCTGCGGCTACTCCGTCGCTGATCGTTGGGATAAAACAGGCTTGGTCATTTGCATGGCATGCGCTCATAGGCGCAGAAATATTAATTGCTGCCTCAGTTGGTTTAGGTCATGTTCTTTTAGTAGGTAGAGAGTTCCAACTTATGGATCAAATAATCGCTTCAATGATTACTATATTCGCGATCGGACTCGTGTTTGACCGTATTCTATTTTCGAAGCTCGAAGACCGCGTAAGGGAAAGATGGGGGTTGAATCAAGAGGTAGGTAATTAATAAAAATGTACTCCCAACGTTCAGAACTGATAAATGTCAAAGCTCCAGTTCGAATCATATTTACCTTTCCAAAGTTTGATAGAGATTCTGCAGTATTCAAACAAACTGTACATCACTTTAGTTCTAGGATCTAATTTGACGATAATTTCTCCTCGTATAAATAGAGTCCACCTGAATGAGCTGTATTCAAATGGCTCCATATTTTCTGTGATTTGGAATTACGACTTAGTCGATTAGAGAGGTATATACTCCCTTAGCAGCGCTTTCCTGAGACGTAGCTAAGATATTTAGTTAGAAATATCAGTCAGTCATTCAAAAGGAACCCTTGAAATGGGATCAAACATGCCGATTTCGAATACAAACTAAGTTCAAAATTAAAATAGAATTAATTATGATTCTATGTTAATGAAAAAGCTTGCAACTTCGGGTAAAACTTAGAAATCAAATAATACACACCGTTTCATTCAAAGTTAACTCTAACAACGAGTCTCATCGCAATGTACGCGTTGATAGTTTCGTACCAGGGAAATATTAAAAATATGGTCGTTAAAGCTATAGTCATAGTCTTAGCATGATACTATTGTACCTCGTTCTATCTGGGATAATAATTAGCATCTGTATTGTGTGGATATGCTTTCTTTTGTATACAATCATGTCTTTGAGAAGGTCTCCACGTCTTCGTCAGTTCGCTATTGATTATAGGACCAAAAATGACGGAGGTGGGAGAGTCAACACTACCAGGTATGATTTACCTATGGTCAGCATAATAATTCCTGCTCGCAATGAAGAAAACTATGTGGATGAATGTCTGAATAGTCTGCTAAAACAAACATATAAAAATTTCGAGATCGTTGTCGTTGATGATAGTTCTTCCGATAGGACTGCTGAAATATTTCAATACTATGGTAAAAAAGATGCAAGGATAAAGATTGTGTTCATCGATGAAAAGAGAAATAAGCCAGACGGTTGGACGGGAAAGACATGTGCATTTTATCAAGGATATATCCATTCGACGGTAACATCCTCCTCTTTACTGATGCTGATACCACTCATTCATATTGTACACTTTCACTTTCTCTTCAGTTTTATTTATCTAACGAGCTAAATGCCCTTACCCTTATACTACGATTGCGAGCAGAAGACTTTTGGACAAGGTTGACATTGCCCATACTTTGGACTCTGTCATATGCAAGGTACTCTCCCCTAAAAGCAAATAATCCAAATACACGGGCAGGAGGGTATTTCTTTGGGAGTTTTATAATGATTGGTCGTGACGCATATGAAATCATAGCTACTCATGAACGAGTCAGGGAGGAGATTGTGGAGGATGTAGAACTAGGGCGGATAGTAAAAGATCTTGGTCTTCGATCCCTGGCGGTCCATGGCGAACACCATATCACAGCTATCTGGGCTCGAAATTTAGGTACCTTGTGGGACGGATTAAGAAGATTAATGATTCCTATGTATCTGAATGAAAAGGCAAAGGCCGTTACGATTACTTTCGCGACATCTCATGTTATTAATGCCCTTAATCGTATTATTATTTTTGATTTAGTGGTACTCTGTGGATCCATTAAGTACTACGTTCAACAACGAGAAGGAATTCCTTTGGCACTTGGTTTTGATAACATCTAGCATAGTTTCTATGGTCATGCTCATTTTGACTAGCATAATACAGTCGAAGGCAGTCATCTTTCAGAGTCTATTATATACACTCGGTTTTCCTATCGCAGTCTCCATCCTCTCTTCAGCATTTATATCACCCATTTTTGATTCAAGGAAGAACAATGCAATACGGTGGCATGAGAGGAATTATTCATACTCTCCACGCAATTGATCAAAGTGATATCTTGTGCAAACATGTTTCTTAGGATACATTGGACAGAATTTCATCATGATCCCAATTATCTGCTTGTTTTAAAATCTAGACGTCATTGCATGTTCAATTTTTTATGGGCTCAGCCTGCGCTGTGAGGTTCGAATACTAATTCCTCACATATCAGACGTCAATAACTGAGCATCTAAATCGGTATAGTAGATTGGTCACAGCGCGCTTAGTAATCCATGCAATGAACGTATAACATTGCCTCTAAGCGTTAAGGACCAGAACACCAAATCAATAAGCAAGGAAACCATTAGCTAATCAGTCATTCCTACCTCAATTTTATTGAATGCATCTGGACTCTAGGTTGGTATCTATAAGTAGTAAATTGTCACTATCAATTTCTTGGGGGCAATATTTGTACTGGCTCTTACCTTTGGATATCATAATTTAACGAGGGTCGTCGTCCCGACTGAGCGTTTTTTATGCTGTGAGCCTCGAAACAGGGTGTGGAGAACGATCTACCCTTAGAAAATAGTATGAAAATTTAAGAGTGCTTTTGTATACAATTATTCTATTGGTATGATCACTTCAAAATAAATGTAGGAATAAGGACTTGATTGTTTGTGCTTACTCTTTATTACAATCTATCGATAATAGCACGAGTAAGAAACAATAATGTATACATCATTGTACACCAAAAGATCTCAGATCTCGAGTGTCTGGATTGTGATAACAGCCCTTACGCTATTTGCAGTTATAGGGTCAGTATCATTTGATAATATTAAAAATGTGTATGCCGCAAAGGACCTAAATGTAAAAGTCTCCCTCGATGACGATGATATAGAAAGAGGAAACACACAGAAGATAACTGTTATGGTAACAGAAGATGGCAATGCCAAAGATAAGATTTCTGGAGCCGATGTTAAACTTGCAGTGTACCCCCCAGAAACTGATTCGACCACAGCCAAGGATGAGACAGATGAAGATGGAAAAGCTGATTTCGACGTAAAGATATCTGATGACGCAGAGTATGGAACGTACGAAGTTGAAGTGAAAGTTTCTAAAGATGGCTTCAATACAAAGACTGAAGATTCGTCATTTGAAGTAACTGGCTCCGGAGATAACGACAACGAGGATAATAATGGTGGTGATGGTCATGAGAATGACGACGGCGATGACAGTAACAAAGGACATGATAGTGATAGCGGAAATAATGACGACGGAGAGAGTAACGATCAAGCACTTTCACAAGGGAATGCTTGTGGTAACGGCGTCCTTTCAACCAATATATTGTGTCAGAATGTAGCAAACCAACTACAAGGCGATGGAAATGCAATTAACATCATTGCAGTTCAGAATGGAGGAGGAGATGATGAAAGCGCACTAGAGACCGGCATAAGCAATCCACCATTAGCATCCACTTCATCACCGTCAGTTCCCCCGACTCAGCAAAGCAATCAACAATCTTCGTCGCTTATCAGTGGGTCGACAAACGATGAATCACCTGAATCAATTATAGATCAGTATGAGCAGGCTAGATTAGATCACGTAATACAAACTAGGTTAAACTATTTGAGATAGTATCGGCTATTAGACTATTGACATAACATCCATTTAATTAGTGCAAGTTACCGCCAAAGGAAATATAAAAACAGTGTAAAAACAATGTCTTTCGCACCCAGACGAGAACTTTCATTTCTTTGGCCAATCATCTTGTTTCCTAGTCCGCAGGTAGATTTGATATTTAAGTGAAGGGTAATCTACTTCGCCAATCGGGCAAAAAATAGTCCCTGCAAGATATCTCGACAATTAAGTATGCTCAAAATTATTCCTCGTATGTACGCTAATATAATCGCAGACAACTACAATACAAACGGATCTAAGGCTACCTTCACTACCTTCAAGTAGGAGGGATGTGTTATTCACTAAATATAACACCATATAGGTATATTATGAGGTAACCTAACCAGGTACTACCGATGACGTTGGCCATCGAAAAATAAAGTTGCCACAAGCCACATCTCGACTGGACCTTGGCTACTACACATGAACTTCGTATTCCTTAACTATCAGCATAGTCTGAGTTGATTTGATTTTCTCCACTCTTCGGATGCTACTTAAAATCTTTCTCAATTTTTCAGGAGAATCAGCTGCTATCTTTACTATAATATCGTATCTGGACCCATAGACCTTGGATGCTTCTACAGCCTGAGGAATCGCCATCAATTCGTCAATTATTACATTTTCGTATCCGACTTCTGAAGTAATAAGAACGTAAACCCCCGCCATAGAGTTATTTGTACTTTTAGAGGTACAAGTATTAAAATTCGCTATTTTTGCAGTCATTAAAAGATACTTTGCGGCGCCCTGGAAACGAATCATCTGGTATATTAATTAGCCTTGGCGTGATATCATACTCTGATAATGATGATCAGTGGAGCAATTTCATAATCAGATACCATTCCCAAAAAAATATGCTTTAGTCACTTGCTCCTGGCTTTTCTTCCTTTCTATCTTCTAATTTGCCGAAGAATGATCCAATTAATGGGTGGTGAAAGCCACAGACACAAAAAGGACTCTGAAAAATATTACTCCCAAAGAGGTTTTCAGCTTGCGACCAATCTAATTAAATTAGAGCATCAATTTCCTGCCACACCGCACGTTTTCGGTGCTAGTGATGAGGTTCTATGTGTATACACTAATCCAGATATACACTGGGCTAAAGCAGGACTAAGTGTACTTCACGAGAGGTATGGGGTCGCTATCCTCTATCGGTACACCAGATAGATGTCACAGACTATACTATTGTATTCTGGCTTCTGCTTCGATGTGTTTCCTATTGCTTTTCCATTCCTTTGCGATCCACATAAGAGTTGAAATGGTGTATACTGGGATGAAATCTCCTACAATAGGGATGAATTCAATCATGTTTACGGCCGTAGACATCTTGCTTCTCGTAATGTTGTACAACAAACTGACAATAATTGCATCAAATATATCTCCTATAACTGGGACTCCAAAGAAAGGAGCTGCAAAGTAGTCTAGAGCATCAGCCACGACAGATATACCGAGTGCAGTAGCAGCCCTGAGTTTGAACAATGAATTTTTTGCAGAGCCATTTTGCTTGATTAATTCTAGGGTTCTCATGAATAAGATCGTCCATCATCGTATATATAGATATCACTAGCGATATATTGCCGTTTGTAGGCACGAGGAGTTATCTCTGGAACACCTACTTCTTTTCTAAAAAACTCGGTTACGCATTCAAATGAGCACGATCTTAAATGCGTAAAGATAGGTTACCAACTAGTCAATGTCTATTCACATTCCAACTAAAGGATATTTTTTGCTTTGACTATTTTCGGATGGCTATCGCCACGCTACGTCTGACAATCGCAATCGCTTTGATCCTAGGATTGATATCGGCCTTACTCTATGTAACTACTCAGAATATGCATGTTTCCTGACAGACAAACGCACCTTCAGAAAGTAACCCACAGAGGTATGTGAACCCTAGAGCGAGTATCCCTTTACGGTTTTCTTATTCGTGTACCTTAAAGAAGGGGGATAGCGGTTATAAGTGAAAGGTCATCCTATGACTCATTTACAAAGCAGTTAGTATTCCTTAATGGATTGGGTGAAACGGAACAGGCTCAGATAGTTCGAATCACCCCAGAAACAGAAAATAACCTAAAGAATATGATTAGAAGCAGTAGTTTACAAAGAATCCAATCGAACTATCCTTCAACAGCTGGAAGTGCTGATTATTTTACATACACCCTCTTCGTAATATTGAACAGGAGAATACATGCTGTAACTTGGACCGATACATCGCCTAATGCCCCTGAAGAACTTTTCGAAATAGCACAATTAATTGAAAGCCTCAGATCAACTACAAATAGGCCCGCTTCATAATACAATTAAGGCGATTCACCTCTTCTGTCCGACCAGCTGTTTTTGATAGTTTTCGATATGTAACTAGGGAAATTCTTGAGACCACATTCATTATTTGGTATCGCTGAGGCTAACCAGTTGACGAGTCAACTTGAAACACACTAAAAAGTATTACGTAATTGAACGACAAATCTTTAGTTGATGCAAGATACACTTCACCATTAGGTAAAATGATTGTCCAGATAAGGCCTTCAACTAGAAATGCGCAATTAAGGTTGTAATACCGCAATGTTCCTTTGGTAGAGGACAGTACTGTTAGGATAGCCACCTATAAAAGAGAGTACAATGAAATACCGATTTGGAATGGTGTAATTGGAGTGGGAAGAGTTTGAACTATCAATTGGTTACATGTGATGCGGTTATCCCCAATGAGCATAGTACAGGAAGGGGGAGATATGCTTCACGAGAAGTGTTGCCCGAATTTCCATATGGCCTTATTATAGTAATCAGGTAATATAGGCATGTCCTCAACTCCGTACAACCCAAAGGATTATTGGATAGAGCAAGGAAGGGTATACAAGAATAATTTTAGGTACAATAACAAATTTGAATTACAAGAGCGCTTGCTGATTGAATACCTAAAGGGCAACATATTTCCTTCAACATATTCCGAAAGTGCACCGGTAAATTTGTCCGTTCTAGAGGTGGGATGCGGATTCGGTCGAATCACCAAATTGCTTCTTGCATACTTTGGCAAATCAATTACGAAGTATGTAGCAGTGGACATGTCACCAGACCAGATTAGAAACGCTAAGCAGTTCGTCGAAGATCCGTATTTGAATGGGAAGGTTGCAACAACTGATGACGGTAATAAAAGTAGAAATGATGATCGTTTAGAATTTATTGTATCTGATATTCAATCAATGCATTCCATTGACGCTTCTAAACAAAGATACGATCTGGTGCTAGCCTGCGAGGTTCTCCTACACATACTTCCCTCTGAAATTGAACAGGTCGTTCAATTTTTGTCTGGGATGTCCAATAAACATGTCATTAACGTAGATTGGTACGAAGAGAAAGTGCCTAAGAAAATTGCCCCTCACAATTTCATTCATCGTTATGAAGAGATATATGCCAGAATCCCATCTGTGAAACAAGTACGTAGAATACCGATTATAAAGAAAGGAATGCTTTCAAAATTGGACACAAAACAGTCAATATTTCATGCTTTAAAACAGACCGATCGAACAGAATCACCTAATTAGACAACTACTGGGGACTAGATAAATTCAGGAAAATTAGTCTTGGCGGTTTGCCTCACAAGACAGGAGGAATAACGTATGATGGAGAATGATCGCTATAGTTTCGGATCTGGAGACGGAAACCAAAAGGCGTCATCCAGTAAGATACTGAATTCATCTTCCCTCCGATCGGGTTCGCGCACCGGATATGGCTCACAAATCATGTAATAAGGATAGGCAAGCGATCCTTGGAATACAATTCAACGCTGAGCAGTCAAAAAACTAGATCTTGCATGACAATTCATAAACCTTATCGTTGTATCATTGTAGTTATTTCCGTCTTTAGCTCGTTGCATCTGTTCCTGATTGTAACATCAGTAACTCCAGCAACATCTGCGAAGTATCTCTGAGTCTTGGTGGGGTCTCCGTATTGCTGAGAGATAAGGTAAAGTATTGCCGCTGCCAGCCCCATAGGATCCTTGCCGGCAGATAGCTCTTTTTCGATGATCTCGTTCAACACCATTATTGAATGCCGCTTTACCCTCTCGCCAACGTCTGTGGAGTTTGCAAGTCTGACCAAGTAGTGCATTTGGTCTATTGATGGCACCCTCAGATCAAACTTCAGTACTATTAACCTATAGGCACTTGAGATTTCCTTACACGTAATGTTATTGGTTTTTGCTACATCATTAAGGGTTCTTGGTATCCCAGCTTGTCGACAGGCAATGTATACACTTGCCGCAAGTACAGCTTCAGTTGTTCTACCTCTTAACATTTTATTGTGTTGGGCTTCTCTGTAGATATAGGCAGCTTTTTCAATTACCAAATATGGTAGTCCTAGTTTTTCTTTACATCTTCTGAGTAAGGAAATTACTTGAATTAGATTTCTCGATTCCGAGTCAAACTGCATAATGTGGTCCCACTTCCTCAAATTCGACAATTTTTCATGCAACTTTGGATCCAGACGTTTACCTGATGCATCTCGATTTTCCTTTCCTATTCTCGTGGATAAATTCGTGGAGTGCAGATTTAATGAATTAAAAATATCTCCTCGATCCCAAATAATGTTCTGTTCGTCCTGGTGATCCACCTTCCAACCCGGAGACGATTGAAGCATCCAGTTAGTAATAACTACTCCACAGTTGGCGCAAATAATCTCGCCCGACTCGTGATCGGCGACGACCGAACGCTGATTTTCCTCGTCACAATGTTTTATTATCTCATTTGACGGTAACACAAGCCCTCTACACATACTCATGTACGCAAACCGGAGATTTAACATCTTTGAAACGACTACACCATGACTGCCCATTCTATTATTTTCTGTGATGAGTATTATTTGATGTTGGTAGTGATGCGAAAAAGTGATCGATTTATCCCCATGATACTCAACCCGATGCATGGCCGTGTGTAATCTAGTCGAAAAGAGTGCATGGGTGTGTTAGCAAGCAATATCAGTACGTCGTCATTCTGAAAATAACAGTATTGTCAGTTGTTTGACCGGGGTTTGAGCATGGAGCCATCAATTAACAGGAATTATTTTTCTGCGAGCACACTGGACGAGATTCTACGAAGGGCCTTCCACCATCCACATTGCTAGGACATATCATACATCATAATACATATAGAATTGTTGCAATCTTGATTCCCCTTTTCCTTCATACTCTCTTAACCTAGAAATCTCATCCTCCTTAAGGATGATGTATGTTTCAAGGCATTCGTTATTGAAACATGTATTAGTCAAATAGAGGTGATCACTTTTCAGTGCGGAAATGGATTCTTCTAGACTTCCTGGAACTGATTTGATCCCTAGGTCACTTCTTCGTGAATCAGACATCTTGTAAATGTTCTCATCAATAGGATCCCCAGGATCGATTTTTTTCTTCATGCCATCTAAACCAGCGGCTACGATAGCGGAGAATGCCAAATACGGATTAGATGAGGGATCTGGCGCTCTAAATTCTATACGTTTTGAATCTCTGCTAAGTTTGTCGTTGATAGGAATTCGTACTATCGCGGACCTATTTCCTCTTGACCATGCGATGTAAACTGGCGCTTCAAATCCAGGAACCATTCGATAGTACGAATTGACAGTAGGAGACGTTATGGCGACTAGCGACCTGGAGTGATCCAATACGCCTCCAATATAATATCTACCTGATTGGCTGATGTTAGCATATGCGTCCTCCCCATCAAAGAAAATATTGTGACTAGATAAGGGCTGGCTAGAGGAAGCATTTCTGGAAGATGCCGAGCTCGAAGATGAGGATTTGTCCCATAGACTTACACTCACATGCATTCCTGAACCATTATCTGCTTTAACACCAGAAGGGTCAGTCTCATCGAATAAGGGCTTCGGCATGAAGTTCGCGATTTTATTATGCCTCTTGGCAACATTCCTTACAACGTCTTTGTAAATTTGAACATTATCCGCTGCATCAGTAAGCTTGCTATGCATGAAATTAATCTCTATTTGTCCTGTGCTTGCTACCTCATGGTTCAAATTTGTAACTTTGATTCCGTAGTATTTCTTCAACAGGCTGGCAACTTCGAACCTAAATTCTACAAGGGAATCTTGGAATGGAGGCGCGTCATAGCCCCCCTTTCTGTTTATTGGATACTTTCCTACTCCGTATTGCTCTTCCGATACGATAATATTTGACGCCGAAGATTGTAAGTTTGCAACTGGTGAGAGCGTATCGCCATATTTAACGTTGGAATGATTGTTTGTATCGATAATGTTCTCTTCATTGTCACGGAATGAAATGGTGTCAAACACGAAACATTCGACTTCAGGTCCAATCTGACACGTCAAATTTGACTCTGCTAAATATTCTTCCATGTTTTCGGAGACAAATCTTGGATCCCGCGCAAGCCTTCCGAATCCAAAACCTTTGTGAACGTTTGCAATTACCGAACCAAGGGTGAAGTTAGTAAAAAAAGGATTTAACCTCAAAGTATGCCTGTCGGGGACTAGGAGAAGATCTGATTCATTTATTTCTGAGAACCCTTTTACTGAAGAGCCGTCTAGGCCTATACCCTTCTTAAGGAAGCCATAGAGCTCATCATAGTCACTCATCACATATTTAGCCAAAAATTTTCCAAGCAAATCAGTATATCTAAACTGCAGAAACTCTATCCGTTGTAGCTCTTCTGAAAAACCTATGCCTCGATTAGCATCTACGTCTGTAACGTAGGTATCATATTCCCTTCCTTTAGGATGATAAGACAATTTATTATTTATTTTAATAACGGCCGTAAAATATATAATCTTTAGCTTCAGAAATATTTACATTTCCGAGACGTTGAGCAAAATATCCTTCCATTTGTAAAAAATACTTATAGAATTCTACCGCCATTCTGCTATATGTAACGTTTGCCGCTGAGCTCTCTGGGATCATTAAAATTCTTCAGTGAATGCCTTGAGATAAGGTTTCAGAGTATCCTTAAACCTTCTAGAGTCTCCATCCCTATGTTGGAATTCAGGGATTGAGCTAAAGATAGACTTGTAGCAACTTCTGTGTGACTGAGCACGACAACCCCTACTATTTGCAAGATATGCCATATTTCCATTCATTCTTCTCCATGTCATTTAAAAATGATAGTAAAATGGTTTCGAGTGTCTGTACGATATCAAGTCCTTTTTCAACAGTTGCTTTCATGGGGGCTCCTGTGGTACCAGTATCTGACAGTTCGTTGAACTTCCAATAAATCCTCACATAGGCGGGCAATTTTGGAACTAGATCTTTAGGCGCGTTAATCATTTCCACCAGGTCAGGCCGTACTGCAAGCATTGCAGACGTCTCTGCTTCACCTCCATGGCCTAAACCATCCCAGACGTCGAACAGGTTGTGCCTAAATTGGCCGACCAGAGCCCACCAGGCCTCCAGACAGGCGATTACTACTGTCGGATGCTTGCTCTTTACATACCTTGACGCGATCTCTATTGGTGCAATATTTCCATCATGACCATTTATGATTAGAATCCTACTAATACCATTTTTTATTATACTGTGACAAATGTCTTGGATTAGCCTTACTAAAGTCCCAGATTGAAGACTGATAGTCATTTGATAATCACCGTGATGTGAGCTCATACCAAATGGAAGGTTAGGAAGAATTATCACATTATTTAATTTGGCTGCGACTCTTTTGAGCAGCTCCGTCGGAAAAATAAAATCTGCTCCAAACGGCATGTGATCACCGTGATTTTCGCATGCCCCAATGACTACTATGGCAGTCGTACTGCTGTTGATGCAACTTTTTACTTGTAGGGCGTTCATATTCGCAAGTTCATCATTCTTGTCGATTTTCGTATCCACTTTCATGTGACTTCTTATGGGAAAGGGACCATAAGTGTATTGGAATTGAAATCTACATTGATAGTCACAGGGATGGCGATATAGAAGAATGAACATGTTTTTACGCCCCGATTCAATAGTGCAATGCAAGACGAACAAATAGAATCTCGTTATTCAGCGCAGACCTGTACGCCTATTGAAAGTCGGTAATATATGTGCCTTAACATCGCTGCATAACAAAAATGTAAAAGATTCAAGACAAGCAAAATCATTGCATTGGCTTTAACATTAGACTGTCATTGGTAAATTATCCGTACTTCTTAAATAATTTGTACCGTCACAACCTTATGCAGTGACTTGCTTCATGGCTTGATAACGAGACAGGACACTCATAGAGTCCAACATTGCCTGCGAGTTAATGGTAATTCGATTGAGCATCATGACCGTTCTAATTTAGATGAAATCCGCAGTCTGCAGAAAATGCTAAGGAAGGGCGAAAAGGTCGTGGCTATTACATTCCAGCCGCGAATGCTACCGGGTAGTTGCTACGTGACCCCTAATATCATCTACGCTACCAATAGGAGAATCATTATAGTGGATCCACATGTACCGGATTTCCAAGGGGGAAAAGTTAGCATTCCCTATAATATAATGACCAGTATAAAATTAGAAGAAGGACCATACGCTACTTTGGCGATTAAATTTGAATCGCCAACGTTGATTAACACAATGGGACTAGGCAAGATTCATGGAATCGCGGGGGGAAAAAATCGTAATGAAAGGACTATCGACGCTATACCTAGAACAAAAGCCGAAGAATTAATGAACGCAATACTCTTTGCAATGCATCGCAGGGGCATTTAGTTCAGGTCCGACAATTTAGGCAGTCTCGAGGTTAGGCGCATGAATCAGAATGCTCATGGTGGTAAATCGAGTATTTTGAATATTTATTTGTCACGAATTCCAAGGACTTCAAAGTCAAGCGAACTGACCCGACTTGAAAAGGTAGGTGCTCTCTGTCTTCATGACACCGTTGCTTTTAGAATTTATTGATGACCATTTCGGCTCACATACAGAATCAGTATTCTTGGATTTAGGATGAACCGAGATCCTTAAGATATCCTTTACAAGGGAGCGAACAAACCAAGGTGTTATGATGGCAGACCTCGGTCAATGTATTTGTAAATTGGTAGTACATAGTTTCTTCCCGTGTATTAGTAACTTAGACCAGAGTCTGGCAAATCCTTCCTTCCTTGAGTTACCAGAATCCGCAACAACTGTATTTTCAACTAACTTGTTAAAGTAGTTTGTTGACGAAGAGGTATCGTCATAAGTCTCTATTCGAATGTCTGGAACTTCCCTTGCCATTTCGCTTTCAGAACATGAAAAATTCTCTTCTCGAGATACCCTGTAGGATGTAATG
>JBOGPP010000048.1:0-11681 GCA_050748485.1 Nitrososphaeraceae archaeon
CCCTGCGCCGCGAGTCGCTCCCGCAACGACTGCGACGCGCCCACGAAGGGCGTCCTTATCTGGGGACCATTCAAGAAGTGTACCATTATCTCCTGTCATAATGTTCCTCATCAGTTATCGTTCTTAACGCTAACTGTTTCGAGAAATTCAAAACGGTATCTGAACGCTTCGCATGATAGATTACTCGAAGCAAATCAGCTGCAACAAGAAATAATTAATTATATGATGGATATGCGCAATAATAGGAAGCTTTCGCCTAACTCAATAAGGTCTCATATTTCTGCAATTCAAACCTTTCTTATTATCGACTATAATGTAGATGATAGATCTTATACTAGAGACGAAATTAAAAAGTTAGTTGAAGGAGCATACTCCTTAAGGGACATAGTGATTATCTTGCTACTTAGTAGTTCTGGATTGCGGGTCGTCGGTTTGGTAAGACTGTAGTTTTAACGGCTTCATTTTTATCTCCTTTTTAGCGAAATCATCAAGTCTCTGTTGAATTTATTGATACACCACCATAACACAATGCCCCTTATACCCTGAGCGTGAACCTCTGACAAGTTTATCGTGGTAAGTTTTCGTAGACAATCCCCAAGCTTTTGATCCGTGTATATTTTTTCGAAACAAGTCCGTCAATTGACTCAGTCCATCTTGGAGCCCTAAAGTCACAGTCTTCTTTCATTTGGCGAGAAGAAACTTCAATGTTTCGATTAGCCTTCAAGTCGGCCTGAATAGAAGGTCGTTTTGAGTTCAAAATAACATTTGACAGATTTGACAGTTCATTTGACCTGCCATTTGACGATCTATTTCCCTTCATTTGACGATTATTTGACTCACTAAAAATGTTATTTGAGGTTGTTCGCTCCATTGGAATGAACGACGCCACGGGTATTACACTTATACTTGAATGGTCTAAGTAGGATTGGAATGCCGGCCGCAATCTCAGAACCGATTAAATCTAAAGTTATAGAACAATGGATTCAAGGCCGTAGTCGAGATTCTATCGCCACAGCCAATAATATAAGCACTGGAGCGGCGAGTAATATAGTCAGGGGGTGGGCAGATAAATTAGGGAAGGATTTGGTGCAAGGCTTAAGGGAACTATATGGATTATTAAATAGAGAGGGTCTTTCTCCAGCCCAATGCGCCATCGGTTTTAGAACTATGAAAGTATTTTCAGACCAAGGAGTAGACGCAGAAACTGCCGAGCACTACATATCCGACCTATATAAGAGGTGCAACAGTCTTGGGATTACACCAGAAAAAATCGTGACTCATACAGAAGACCTAGTAAGATTTTCAGAAAATATGCGACTACCTGAAATCGAAGGATATGTACATAAAAAGCTAGCCCAGAATAAGGAATTAGATGACAAGAATGAACAGCTAAGCCGTTCCATAGTTGCTCTGGAGGCAAAGAAATCAGAGCTCGAAAAGAGCAGCGACTTGGTATTGGAGCAAAGTAGAAAAGTAGAAGAGGAGATGAAGTCATATTTAGGTTCAAAGCAAGTGTTGGATAAATTTGGGATTTCTATGACTAAGGATACTCCCAAATTTGCAAGTACCGTTAGATGTATAGCAGAAAAAGGGTACGACCCTCAAAAGGTGATTAAGGAGTTTGAGGATATTCATTACCTTCAGGACAAAAGGCGAGCTTTGAGTATTGCAGCCGATGAAAAGCAGAAGAGTCTCGCAAAACTTGACAGGCAGAATTCATCACTTCTAGAGGCCATCTCCTTACATTCACACAAACTATATGTGTACAATGACCTAGACAATGCTGGATTTGGCTTAAGGGAACTGCAAAGATTGCTCGATACAATTCTAAACATCATGAACTCAAATAATATAAGCAACTGGCTTGCAGTTGATAAATTCATTAGGGATATTGAAACTCAATATGACGCTAAACTGGGCTTAGAATCAGAGAAAGAAAAGCTAAACATGCAGATCCAGATACTCAAAGAAGAACGAGAAAAGAGGTTGGAAAACCTTAGGATTCAACCATTCGTCGGTCCTACTATTGCTAGCCTTATTCAAATTGGCTTAACTGAGAATGATATCTTAAAGTTTGCAGAGGTGTATCTCAATATAATGAACAGATCCTACTCTACACAAGACTTAGCCCGCGGCATGATAAAGACCCTAGAAGTAATGACCAGTAGTCATACCAGAACCACAGGTGATGACAATGCAATGGAGATTCTAGGCAAAGTTCGTGAGGACTTGTCAAAATTAGATTATTTCTAATAAGCTGGCTAATCGAACATTACAATAACTCAACATTTAAAGCTGTTCTGTACAATACATTAGCCAACTTTAGTAGTGACAAGATCCTTAGTATCAAAGCCACTGAATCTCAAATAAAACTATAGTCTAATATCTCATGCACACTCCATCTACGAATAAATGAAAAGGAACGAGATGCTAGAATTGGTATGATCAGGGATTGAGGAAGTAAAGGAAGATGTTGTGGAATGCTATATACATAGAATGAACTTGAAGCTATGAAAAGATACGTACTCTTCATAGTTTTAACGAGATCAAATAACATACTTTCTGACTCATCAAAATTTGAATCTTAGTCTTTCATGTCTATTCCCTATTCAATTGATATATCTGTTACATTTTAATTCGAAACTGGCCTTGCTGAATACAGGGTTAGGTTAATAGCCGAACTTACCATATTTGGCAGTATGCATAAACAAGAAATAATCTTATGAAATAAGAGATATAAGAAGAATGACGAAAGTCCTAGAGTATTCTACGTCTAATAGGTCTCTTACAGTGAGAAATATTGACAAGTCTGGTTTTGGTATAATCGCAAAGGAGGAGATTCATATTGACGAGGGTGACATAAAGAAGATAGGGAATCTATTTGACAGTGTGGGGATTCCCTTTCGTATTGTAAATGATCTGCATGGTACTTCAAAGTCAGAAATAATAACTCTTGAATTATTCAAGAATGAAGCAGAGAAGGTTCTTAGTCTACTAACCAAGGAAAGGCTACAAGTAGTTGATGAACTAGGAAACCAAGATAAAGAGCAGATTTATAAAATAATCATGAAACTTGACAATATACAAAAGAAGATAGAAAGAGGAATAGCCAAAGCCACAAACAAGAATGAAAGCAGTCAATAGAATTGGCTGACGGCGTTATCTAATCCTGCTGCTTGAGACCGCCGTCAAAATTGAACTTTGCTATAACTTTTCTTAGTGGTTCGGGCCATAAAGACCTATATTTTTATGTCTAACTGAAATTCGGTAGACTAAACTTAATCCCGTTACGTAACAATAAATTCATTTCTTTAATTTTGAGGATCGATTTAGCTGACGTATAAATTAATTTCTTTCTCATACTAATCAATTGATGGGATGATAGTGTAAGAAATTCACGTGTATCAATTTGTCTGAGCTTCTTGCTCCAACCTAGCTTCAAGTTGGGAAATCAGCAATCGAACTCAATCTAAAGTTTGAGAAGGGAAACAACTACCATAACAGGTCTACTAGTATAGTGCTGCCATACCCTTATAGCGCTAATCGTCATCAAGGGATGATGGACATCACAATACTTCTGCTATCACAAATCCACTTGCATTATAGGCATGCATGGCGGCCCCAGATGGAATCTGTCAAATCACGAGGACAATACAAAGCACAATTAACAAAAAACAGAATCCGATTCAGGGACAAGTTGCTAACTTTTCAATCCAAATTGTTCAGGAGAACATATACACATCTTCAGATAAGAGATAAAAACACGCGTTTTGAAAACTATATCTTAAATTTCACTCAGACAGGTATATTCATGAAAGTATTGACGAGGGTTATTCAAATCATGTGATGGGGATGATGACTAGATGTATAAAAACGACCAATTATTTCAAAGTAAGGGGAGGTCTGAACGATCGAAAGGGGAAGAAAATAATAATAAATGTCAGTTTCATATGGTTATTCCTGCAGAAAATGTTCCAAAGGAAGACAGACATTGCTCTCAGAATGGTGTTAGAAATATTTTAGGTCTTGTCGACGGTAACCATGTAGCCATAGGATTCTGTGAGGAACACTATCATATAGTGAAACAGTTTATTGAGGAGGAGTAGGATGGGAATTAAAAAACAACTACTGTGCAAAAGAAGTCAGGGGCCTTATCTCCCGACGTCACTACCGAATCTGCTTCTCTACCAATAACGAGCACAGAAAAAAGTTGATTCTGATGAATGTATTACGCTTTGCGAGGAAGACAATGACAGGACTTGAAGAAAATCGCAGGTTTAAATAACAATCATAAACATCAACAGCGTAATCGCAGGTGAGATCAAAAGCACGAGAATTGGTTCCGAAGTCAAAAGTACATCTTTATAGGGATAGAAAAAATCTATCTCAACGTTACTGAAAATTCTTTGAATGAATTTGAGATGCAGATCGCACAGGATGAAGCAAGAAGAGTATCGAACGCTGTCAATTAGTTAACTGAGAATTTGTTCAAATATTAGATTAATGCAACAAAAGCTGAATAGTTGTTGATGATAACAGCTCTGTTCTAGATCGTAATTATTATGACGTTTAAAAATTGAACGAAGGAACAAATGCTCAACTTGTTATCAGGATAATTAGTGTATCATCCCTATTTCTATATTCGTCCCTTATCCCAGGCAGATTGACTCTTCTTATAGCTGCTATAAGACTCTTGCAAAATGCAATCGTCTTGGGTTTGAACCACAATTTCCAATGTTGCATGTCTTTTCCCATCTCCCACTCGGTAGCCTTGATATGACGTAATGAAATACTATGAGAGGAGCGAATATGATAGCGCTCAATACAGAAAGGGTATAATTATGAATGAATAACAAGTACAACGAAATTCCTAGCGCGGTCATTATTTCAATGTACGTGCAAGTGCAAAGCTGTAACGCGATACTTTTAAAATCAATCTTGATCAAGTCTTTTTTCATCATAGATTTAAGTCCAGAAGTCACATAAATCCATTATTCCAGATTACATCCAAATTTACTCCAGATAAATAAGAATTAGACATTTGCATTAATAAACGATAGTCTTACAGTCATATTGCAGTTCGCTTTAATATGGCCATAACCATCCCAACTTCGATAGCATGCCTACAGGAATGAAAATAAGGCTTCCTTAATTCGATTCCATTTGATTCCATTGGAAGCATATTATCGGAAAACTAACTAGCTTGGAGTAGATGTCTCAAGAGCTCATCATTTTGACAATGGTTGTACTTTTTAAAAAATTTTGATAAAATAATGTATAAATTATATCGAATGAATTTTTATCCTCAATAATATGTCATAAAATCGGATCCTTGAAGGTAATACAATTTGATAATTCAATATTATTGAGTTATTATTGTAAATTGATATGCTTTAACACTGACCTCTTGGAAATATAATTCATAAACTGTTTTATAGATTACTGTCACAACGGAAACTAAGAATACTGACTTGGATGATAGATCTAACCATGTTCAAGTTGTGTGGGGTAAAGAAAAGTACAAGAATGCCGAATGTGATGACAACACGGTCGAATGTTTGATGAAATACCTTGAATTAGAAAGCTACGAGCAGCTAGAAGATTTTCTCCAGCACTGTCATGTTCCATCGTTCAAATAGAGATCCACAGTTCGAAGTCTTCTTTTACTTTAAAAACTTACGCCGCTTATTCACAATCTCTTAGCAATACCTGTATCGATTATGAACTTGGCAGGCGCTAAAAATAAAACGATATATTACGAAGAACTATATGATAATAAAATACAAGATAAATAAGCTCGAGATTATAAAGGATCAATCTGATATGAATTACAATAAACTTACCAGTGAACAAGAACGAGTTATAATCCATAAAGCAACAGAGGCTCCCTTCACCGGAGAATATGACGATTTTTATGAAGATGGAACTTTTATTTGTAGAAGGTGTAATGCACCTCTCTTTACATCAAAGAGTAAATTCAATGCCGGGTGTGGTTGGCCAAGCTTTGATGAAACCTTGCCAAATGCAGTAAGGCGTATACCTGATCCTGATGGGATGAGAACAGAAATAGAATGTAATAATTGTGGTGGACATTTGGGGCATGAATTTCTAGACGAAGGTCTGACCGATAAGAATACTCGTGAGTGCGTCAATTCATTATCTATTTGTTTTGTCCCAAAGGACAAGGGGCTGCCAAAGATTAGAGATGAATGAAAATAAAACTGATCACGAAACTGCAACGTTTGCAAACGGATGTTTTTGGTGTAGTGAAGCAATCTTCAAAAGACTAAAGGGAATAAAATCAGTTCTTCCTGGATATTCTGGAGGACAAGTAGAAAACCCTTCTTATGAACAAGTATGCACTGGGAGAACCGGGCATGCAGAATCGATACAGATCGAATTTGATCCGAAGGTTATAAATTTTGAGAAAATACTTGACATTTTCTGGCGTACACACGATCCCACGACCCTTAACCGGCAGGGTAACGATATTGGGACACAATACCGTTCTGCAATCTTTTATCATGATCTGAAGCAAAAAGAGATTGCTGAGAAGTCCAAAAGGGATCTTGAGAATGAGGGAGCTTACAAAGATCCTGTTGTAACAGAAATAGCTCCATTTAGTGGCTTTTATGTTGCAGAGGATTATCACAAGAACTACTATGATGAACATCGAGATGCTCCTTACTGCAGTTACATCATTGATCCCAAGGTGCATAAGCTACTTCTGAATTATGGAAATGATATAAGAGCTGATTACAAATAGCTGCGTGTCCAAGGATCCGAGTATCTAATCCACTATGGGAAGTAACCAAATTTCAGAACCTCATCAATTGTTTTTGAAATCGTAATACTTCTTTTTGCACATCAATTTCTGTTTCAGTATACTTTCATTCGATAACGATGAGACGTGATTAGGGGAATCAAATGTAATTTTGTAGTTATTCTGTTATGAACTGTAACTGTTTATTATTAGAGATCGCAATTGTAATATCTAACTAATGTTTAGACGATTAGAAACATGAGAAAATAAAACCGGGTAGGAGTGTTGCATTCACTATGAAATGTATTTATAGTTATTAATTTGATCTAATGTTTCTGCTAGAGGAAGCCTCCCTCTTACATCAGTTACTGATCATTTAATAGGGAATATGCTTTGAACAACCTGAGAATCGCGTGAGTCTATTCCCATATGAAGATATCCTTACCAAAGAGGTTAAATCATGGGAAGGTTTTGGAGACTGTCTACCTACTGAAGAGGCTAAAGGAGTATTCAAGAAAATATTAAATGATTGTTATGAGCATGCTGTAGCTATTAACGTAAAAGGAAATCCTTTTCCAAGTGAACTACTAATCATGTCGATGCTGCTATCCCAACATAAACTTATTAAATTGCTAACTTCAGAGTTATCAAAACATCGATTATTGGGAAGTATCTGATATCACCCCAATTTTTGTATAAATGCTAAAAAAGAAAAGAAAAAGCCAATCCCGATGAGGTATTGCCAAGAAAATCAACTATGGCAGTAACAATGTCTTTCTCCGATTGCAAAGCAGCTCGATAAATATTGGCTGTAAGGTAGAGAAATATCCAAAAACCTTCAATTTTGCATAGGAGTACAGTGTGGCCTTTCATAACATTAGTCAGAAATCATACTGCCATATAGAGAAAGTTGTATTCTGTATACCCTATATACCCCATATTAGATAGCATATTCAGCCCATTGTGCTCATGTGTGTGGTTAACAACATCTTCTATGGACCGCTCCAATTAAATGGAAAATGCTTGCTTGACCTACTATTTCTCTCATATAAACAATCTTCCATTGCTAGCAATAGACTATGAATTTTTACAATAATCCTTTATGAAGAAACGGAATGGACGCGCAACAAAGTTCTAGGATAGTTTATTTTACGTTCCTGTTACATAGGTTATACTATGAAAATTCTTGATGCCAGTGAACCGGGTTTTGGTAAACCCATGACAGAAAATGAAGTTAGAGATTTCTTAAATAATAGTACAAAGAATGTTCACATTTCAACTCTGGACGAAAAAGGAGAACCTAACATACATCCAACTTGGTATTACTTTGATAATAATAGCGACAAAATTTATGTGGAAAGTGGAAAAGACTCTCGGAAAACTCGGAACCTCAGAAGAAATAATACTGTATACTATTGTATTGACGACGATAGAATTCCATACAAAGGGGTCAGAGGTAAGGGAATTGTAAGGGTTTCTGAGGATGTTGATTACAATCTACCCATAATCAAAAAAATAGTGATCAAATATCTTGGAAGCACAGAGAATCCTATGGCCAAAGCTATTATAGGCAGTATTAGGGACAGATCTGCTGTACTATTAGAAATAACACCAAGGTTCTATGCCACCTGGGACCATGGGAAGGGAAAAATGTAAAAAGTGCAAATTGATAACACATTGAGCTCATCGATCATCAAGGTCCCTGCAAAATTTGAATGCTACAACTAAGTATCATAACTATGCTACCTCATAGAAGCTTGTCATCCTCAAGTATAGTCATCTTGCTCATTCTGTTACAGCTGTACATTAGTAACTCGAAGACTTGAAAAGGTACATGTTAGCTTCTTACCTAAAAAGAGACCATTTGGAATAATTAATCTTTCAAATAATATTGGTATTCCCTAAACGATATGCGAAGTCTGAGTATCTAATGAATTTTGAGAAGAGATATATCTTGGGAATACATGTTCAATATGTGACTGTCGGTTATAGGTGTCCTAGTTGTAATGACGCTCATTCTATTGAGGTTAATAAGATATATAATGGCCGATTGATGTTTGTTTGCTCCAAATGTAGTATATGTGGTATCGTTCCATTTATGGCTGAACAGGACGAAGCTTACCTGGAATTCTTAACCATGTATGATAATGGGCATATTGATAAAGTACAAGATCTGGAATTTGTAATAGAACAGGAAAGACTTGTACGTCCATTTTCTGAGATAAAGGAATTAATCCGTAAAAATGGTGCGGTAGGCAATAAATTACTTGAGAACGTATTGAGATCTAAGAAAGATTATATAGTTAATTTCATAGTCTTAGAAGGGCCCGAACCCGAAGCTGGTCGTGAATTTCAATCTCTTCCCATCGATGAGGGGATCGTCGCTAGTCTATGCAAGCGAAATATTAAGAGACTTTACAAGTTTCAGGAGGAATCAATTCTCCAAATATTAGGGGGAAAGGATGTTGTTATTGTTGCACCAACCGCCTCTGGTAAAACTGAGGCCTTTTGTATCCCCATAGTACAGAGAATTTCTGTTGAAGCAGCGCATTTTTCATCTCTTAGGCCAGAAACAAGACTAAATGGACGAAAAGTGTTTGCTGTTTTTGTATACCCTACCAAGGCATTGGCAAGAGATCAGTATCCAAAGATAGTGCAAATTGCAGAGTCAGTGGGTATAAATGTAGGTATATTCGATGGAGATACTTCAAAATCTGAAAGGGAAATAATAACGAGGCAGATGATCCCAGAAATCATCATCACCAACTTTGATGTGATTCATTACCACCTTCTCCATAGAACAAGATTTTCACGCTTATTACGAACATGCAAGTTTTTGGTTGTAGATGAGGCTCATGTATATACTGGAGTATTCGGTGCCAATGTTCATTATATCATAAAAAGGCTCGAGAGAATGACATCAAACACTACAAAGCAAAAACTTCAGATAATTGCTGCCTCTGCCACATTACCAAATGCACACGAATTCTGTAGATCCCTCTTTGGAAGGGATCTAAGTCTGATTTATGGTAAAGGAAGGAAAGGCAAAATCAATCTAGTGGTTATATTTCCATCATTACATTCACAGAGATCTCTGATGCTTGATATCTTAAAGAGATTGATCACAACAAATCACAAAACTATAGCATTTAGCAAGTCACATTTAGGATCAGAACTTCTTGCATTCTATTCCATAAGACAAGGAAACCAAATACGAGTTCATAGAGCTGGTTTGTTACCATCAGAACGTAAATCAGTAGAAGATCTATTTAGAAATAACAAGATACTCGCAATTTCGGCAACTCCTACATTGGAGCTTGGAATCGATATAGGAGATGTAGACGCAATCATGTCTGACATCGTTCCTGTCAATCGACTTATTCAAAGGTTGGGTAGAGCGGCAAGAAATGGTCAACAAGGATATGCATTTCTTGCATTAGGTAACGATCCAATTAGTCAATATTATAAGCTTCATCCAGAAGATTATCTTCAAGATCAGGAAATAGCATATACTGATCCAACTAATTCCTTTGTAGAAGAATTTCAAGTTCTTGCCATGGCATGCGACAAACCTATTTCAACGAATGAATCATCGCCATTACGGAACACGCTGCAAAAATTAATTTCGAGCGGATTAGTTCAACTAACAAAAGGAAAGTTTGTTCCCGAACATAGCAAAGCAATGAATTCACTTTGGAACTTTAGCATTAGGGGGATTGGATCCAGAGTTGACATAATATTTAATGAGAGAAAAATTGGTGAACGACAAATGCCACAAGCACTAGAAGAGCTACATGACCAGGCGATATACTTCCTTGGAGGAAAGCGGTATAAAGTTTTCAAGTTATACCTAGAGAATCCGGATAACAAGTTGGAAAAAGGAACATATGCAAAGTTAACCGCAATACCCGGAGACTATCCATATTATACAAAGGCAATCGTTGACGACTGGCCAACTATTTTGGAAGTGTATGAGCAGAAGACCGTATTTGGAATTGAGGTCAGATACTGTTCACTGGAGATCCTAAAGAAGGTTTCAGGCTATTCTAATATAGAATTAGGTAAAGAAGCTACACAAGGGACAAGACTATACCTTGAAAGTCCATTAGAGTTCAAATTTATTACAAAAGGACTAGTTTTCCGCGCTCCAAAACCTAAGAATGTTCTAAAATCTGCTATGGATGACGCTTATCTGGAAATGAGTGGTTATCATGCTACAGAACATGTCATAATAGAGGGAAGTATTATGATAACTGGTGGTTCGTCCCAGGACATGGGTGGTATTTCAATTGGTTCATCTGGTCTAATTTTTATTTATGATGGGAGTATAGGTGGAAATGGTGCGACTAGAACCCTGTATGACAAGCTAGACAAAGCTATGATAAGAGCGCAAAGAGTAATATCGGAATGCCCTTGTAGTAGTGAAAGTGGTTGCCCAAGATGTAGCTATTCCTATAAGTGTGGCAATAATAATGAGTACCTGCACAAGATTGCAGCTATTGAAATTTTGAATAATATTGTGGCTGGGGAGAAGACAGAAATCGGAGAGAAGATTCCTGATGATAAATCTCTTATTTAACTTGCCTATACTCAGACAAGAGGTAATCCAGGTATGCTTGAAAGTCTGGCTGAGGACAAGGATTACTTTAGACTCTTCCTTCTACATGTCAGTTTAAGTCCTTAAGTTGTCACCAACCAATGAAGGAATACTATATAATCCACTCTGGTCAAGCGCCAATTTGTTACATTCTCAATATATCGTAAGACATATCCATTAAGAGGATGAGTTTCAATCATTGTGGTACCGTTGTATTCAACTATGACTGAGATCATTATTACCCTTTATATTTTTGTAGAATCGATCATTAAACTCCATTAACAGAGCATCGGTACGATCGTCATTTTTTCTCATATAATA
>JBOGPP010000049.1:0-1910 GCA_050748485.1 Nitrososphaeraceae archaeon
TGGGATTCAGAAAATGGTCCTGGAGATGGTGATGAAATCAATCTTGTAGAACCTGGATTTAACAGCGGATGGCAACAGATTCAGGGGTTTCCTTTAGCTGTTAATGAGAGTGGAGATCCAGGAGGAGGGTTTGATCCAACGTCCTTGGAAACCTTTGATGGAAGAGGGAAGTATAGCGATCCTGAGTTCTCATGGGTGAGTACAATTGGTCCAACCGCAGTGAACTTCTTCGATTCAGATAAATTTGGAGTGCAGTATCAAAATAGCCTTTTTGTAGCTGATGTACGAGGACTGATTTACCATTTTAATTTAAATGATAATAGAAGTGGATTACTTTTAGAAGGACCATTAGCAGACAGAATGGCAGATAGTGGAGAGGATCCTGCGTTAGAAAATGTAACATTTGCAAGGGATTTTGGTGGGATCACCGATCTTGAAGTAGGGCCTTATGATGGATACCTTTATGTTGTTTCAATCGGACAAGGGAAAATATTTCGTGTACTCCCCTCCTCTTCCTCTTCCTAAATTCTCATTCTTTTCAGTTATTTAGATTGAATCTTTCCATGAACGCTCCTGTTAACCTGACCGGCTGACAAATATCAATTTATATAGTGAACGTGAATAAAGAAACTGATGTCTAATTTATGAGGGCGCTTTTCATTGTTATGGTCTGTATCTCGATTAGTATCATATTGGTACTTCCACTTTTGCCGTTTTATCAGGAGGTCTTTATTGTGGCCTTAGTGGGCACAGTCATGGTACAATAACAACCATTATCCTTTTTTTGATACAATTTTGACATTTGAAATCCACCTGTGCATTTTTTCCGGCCCCGCTTATCAGAGCTAGGCTTTTAACACGTACATCATACATTATAATAAGTCAAGATTAGCAGAGGGTGCATGACTCACCGATATGTTAAGATAGGAACAGAGATGACACCTGGAAAAGGGAATTGCTAACGTGGGCATAGATCTTAACAGGATATCATCCTCAACTAATGTCTATTATCATCTAATTAGATATTTCCTTCAGAAAGTTTCTTTAAGTTTAACAATGGTTTCCGCATCATAACCATATCTCCCCAAGGTAGAAAGATAGACGTAAGCCAGCCAATTATTCCAATTGGACATTGTACAATTATTTTGACAAGAAGGCGACTGCTATTTGGAGTTTTATGTGGAACAATGAGGTAGCTAATAGCAATTTGACCAAAGAGCGGAAATTCAATATGTGCAAAACTTGATTCTGTTACCGTTTATGGGTGAAAAAAACTGTAATGTGTTTATTTCTCTCAAAATCAACTAGGCTGAATCTATTCCTTATCAGCAGCCCTATTACAAGGTTATCTATTCCAGGTGTCAGCGATTTAGGGCTCCTCCTTCCAAAGTTGTCTGTTAAGTCATAGCTGTATGGAGCAACTCTTAGTTGACAGAGCCATCTAAAAATTATCTCAGGACTCGCATGAATCGTTACTCCTCTATAATATATAGCATCAAATTGTTCAATGAAGCGGTCGCACGGATATGTCATATTCTGTTCTTCAGAATTAATGCCCCACGAAGATCTGACCTTACCATCCCCTGTTCAATTTTCATCGATACTTAGTTAAATTATAAAAGGTTTTTCCGGATTCAATTACTGATTCATGTTGTTGTTATTCTTGTCCTTCAATAGTGTTATTATATCACAGAATCCTGCTGATAAGGATCATCGATCACTACTCCATTTATGAAAGGTTCTTTAACTTGCCAGAAATCATCTCAGCAACCGCCTCAAAAAGCAACTCCATGAATTTCTGTCCAAACACTAAATTTATTTTTTGTGTATCCCCTTGGTTTATTACAAGCCTCAGTAAGGGTTGTTTATCAATATCTATTGTAATAGTCCCACTGTTCACTGACCCAAGA
>JBOGPP010000050.1:0-12628 GCA_050748485.1 Nitrososphaeraceae archaeon
AAACCTGATTCTTTTCGTCACCTATCGTTAATTCAACCGTGCCATCCGCTATATACACAATCTCTTCTGCACTATCAGTATGAGTCCCAAGTTCGTATCCTGGTTCAAGTTCAAAATAAACTACTGATCCACTTTTAGTTCCTGCAGCGCTAGAGTGCAAAGTTTCCTGTTACACGACGATCCGGCTCATCTTGCTCCCCGTGGCTTGTCATCTTTTCTAATGCTTCTAAGTTTACTTTTAACATCTGAATCGTAACAAAACTACTATATATATATCTGTAACAGACGATGGTATTGCAAGTATTTGCAAATACTTGCACTATAGCTTATATGGTATTGTATGCAGCACTAGTCCACGCCAATATTGATACTCTAACGGTTACTATTACTACTATTAGTATCAGTACTACTACTGTTTCCGCTTCTTGTACCGTTGATAGTAGTCATAGCTTCAGGCGAGTCACTATCTGCTGTAGGAATCTCTATGAATGGAGTGACTCCTGATCCTCCAACTACCAGTGGTAGCTGTCCATCCCAGGTTTGTGATTTTAACCATTCAAGATAAGTAGGACTGTGTCTAAGTTGCTCATCGATTGTTGTTATAGCCTGAGCTTCTCCTTGTGCTTGCAGTACATTTGCTTGTCTAATTCCTTCAGCTCTAGCTATGTTGGCTTGCTGTTCTCCAACTGCTCTTGCTTCAGCTTGCTGTGCTTCTATTTCTATTCTTACTAATTCATTCTGTGCTTGTAGTGCTCTTTGTTGAGCAGCTACCTTTGCTTCAATTGCCTGAACAAATTCTTGTGAGAATTGGAATTCAGTAATTGACATTGCATCTACGATTATATTGTATGGAGCAAGCCTAGCTCTAATTTGCTGCTCGATCTCAGTCTTGACACTCTCCCTTTGTGTAATGAGTTCCTCAGCATTAAATCTGGCCGTTACTTGTTTGACTGACTCTTGAATTGCTGGCACAATCACTCTGTTAGCATAATCTAAGCCCAGTCCTTTGTAGACTAATTGTACATTGCCAGGATCTAGATGATAATTCAAAGCTACCTGTGTTCTTACCTCTTGAAGGTCACCGGAGGCAGAAGCTGCGTCTTCTATAATCTTTTGCGTTCTAACTTCCATTTGTACTACATTATCGCGAACTGGAACGACAAAATGTAAACCCTCTGTCAATGACCTGCTTGTATCTACAGCACCAAAGGAGAGCAACACTCCTCTATTTCCTGCGTCCACTATTACTATACTGGTAGCAATAAGAATCCCCGCAATTATTACACCAATTATTATAGGAATTGTTATTTTTGTAAATTTTCCAATACCAAAGCGATTGATACCTGAATTCTCACCAACAACTGGTTCTCTATACGGATCATAGCCGGGTCCCTTACGCCTACTAAATGGATTTCGAGCCATTTTCTCTTTACCACCCTTTATAACTCATCAAAAGTTTTATCCCAATTATACTTACGCCTTTTTCATATATAGCACTTTGTAAATACTGTGTCTATAAACCTCTACCACTATCATAGGTGGTAGTCTGAATGGCAAATAGTACACAATTAATGGAAAGGAAAAAGTGCTTGTGCTATTCGCACAAGCGTATACAATTAGCCAGCAGAAGGATTTCCTTTGCCAATAATGGTTGGAGTACGTAATAAATAACCCTTCTGTTTGCGATGTACCACTTTGTTCTCGGATTGAATGTTGTGCAATCATTTGCAACCAAATTTTAGTTTACGTTCGCAATACAGGAAACAAGAAATACGAGTATAGGTTGATATTCGTTCAATGAATCAAATTGCATCCGGTTTTTTGTCGAGTATCCAATTACTAAAATTGGGTAGACTGATTGTTAGTTTAGTAGGAATCATTAGCACTATCAAGAATTCGACACATGGATGCGACCCTGAGACTTCATTAACTATTTTTATGACCGTGATTCGTTTTAGATGGATGATGATTATCTTTACTGGAAAAGAGGGTTAGTGAATGGTTCATTTTATCTAGAGATATCTAGCTAACAGACTGTTCTGATACTGACAAAATCATGCTTATATAGGCTCATGATAACTATTACTCTACAGTATGAGGGCCGTCTGTATAATTTAATTGTAAATATAATATTAAAAGTTTGAGGAGCCAGAAAGTGATTGATTTTGAAGGATACCGAAATACTAGTTGAAAAATCATAAATACTATTTTTCAAATATATAAGATGTTAAATGTTGGAAATAGATAAAGGAACGTCAAATAGCCCGTCTCCCGAAGCTCCCGTTGGTGTCAGAAAGAGAACTACAACTATGACATTTCGTATAGAGAGTGAAATAATTCAAAGACTGAAAAATAAAGCGGGCCAAGACGAAATTACTTTGAATACACTTGTCAATCACATTTTGAAAAGATACATTGAATGGGGTATGTATGCAGAAGATAAGATAGGTTTAGTCTCGCTCTCCAGACCATTAGCAGGGGAATTGTTCAATAAATTGAACAAGGAAGAAGTGGTGAGATTAGCCTCGGAGGTAGGTAAGGGAGCAGTTATTGATTTGACTCTGTTCATGAAAGGCGATTTAAGTTCAAGTTCATTTATCGACTGGTTTTTGTCACGTATGAAGAATTCTTCTGCTTCCGTAGCTTCTAAAAGTAATAGCGACGGCGTCCAATCATATGTCATAAAACATGACATGGGAGAAAATTGGTCATTGTATCACAAGACGGTTGTGGAATCTATCTTCAATGAGATGCAGAAACCAATTCACATAGGAGCCACTGAATCAACTCTTACTTTAGAGATTACAGATTGAGGACGTAAACTTGAGCTCTAAGTGTACTATTACATTATTCTAACTTGTTAACTGGCTAGTTTTTGAGTGGTTATAATACTGAGCAAGTAGACAACAAGTTTATTGTTGTTTCGAAGTAAGACCGTACTTGACCGCTATTCTTCTTCCTTCCGCAGCATTATTATCAACTTCTTCTTCAGTTTTATTAGCTATCTCTGCTAATGTTATTAACATCAACTAAATCTTATGCCGATCTACTCAAGTTACAATGTAAATATCAAGGTCTGGCGGCCGGTCAGTTCTCTAGTCTTTCAGGCCGTCAACCTTGTATTATTGTAATAGCCAATTCAGAATCGGATACAGTATCAGGCAGATCATGTTATCCTTGTCAGCAGTGGAAGTCGAGAGATCAACAGAACTTACGGTAGGTAATACTAGAAGAATAAGTACTATCTTATATTGGGGTTAGTGGTGTATTATAGAATATATTCACAAGGTGTTTGCAATGCAAACAAATGCAATCTATATCCAACTAACAAGTTTATATGAATTAAGTCCTTTACTAATTGGGAATAGACATGGGTAAATGGAAATGTCTGTGGTGTTCTAAAGTGTTGGAAGGAGAGTCATTTATGGATTTAATCGAGGTAAACATGAAGCAGGAACAGAAACAACATGTCCATGCTTGGGAGAATATAACCTTAGTTGAAGAAGAGGCAGACCTAGCGAATAAATTATTACATAGCCTTCATTCCTGACCAACAACATTTATCTGTAGCCTAATCTTTAGGTCCTCTGCTGCACAGCTAAAGATACAGAATGCATCAACATCATTAATAAGAACTGGAGTAAACCAGACCATAAGGACAATAGTTGTACCCAGCACAGCAATCACTATTAACCATATACAGTCTTTTTCATGGTATCAAGTATGGCAATCAATGGTGTATCTGCATATATGCCTTTCTAACACTCTTTTAAGAAGGTTTCAGCCCCTTTTTCCTGTCTCACATGAAAAGACTTCAAGCAAAAAAACTTGTGATTGTTGTTAATGAGGATAGCAAAGTAAGACATTCAAAAATATTCTTATTTAGATCATGTCCAGAAAAAGGGATCAAATGATCATATGCATAAATCGAATCAAAGCCGATATTATCAGCCGCGATTGATATAGATTTTGAGAATTCATACTGCTTAACTGGGTTATTTTCTTGTTGCAAAGGTAAGTCTCCTCCTCTCCATCCTTGTGGAATAGCAAGCCCAAACTCTATTTCACTTTGTGTGTTTTGTTTCATTATTATCTATATTCTAACCGTTAACGATTTATTATAAATTAGTCTAAGAAGTTTTGTCACTGATACCCGAGTGTTTTCTTTTTCTTCCTTTTCTTCCATTGTTGGTGCGGTTGTTGTTGGTGGTCCTGCTGCTCCTCGATCTGTTGGTGGCTGTTGTTGTCGGCGTAAATGACTTCATCAGTATTGCTCAACTTTGTGGCTATTAGGATCGTTATTAGATTAAATGGAAATCCTGATCAAATTAATAGTGAATAAAAGTGTTCGTCATCTATTCGTAATCGATATATCTTGTTACTCTTAGTTAAGAATACTGCATTATGAACGTTAAACAATTCAAATAGATCGTCAAATGATCCTGCGAGAACAGTTCTTGTATTTGCTATACAGTAAGTAATTCCAGGTACAGATTTTCCTTCATACCACCCACAAACCCCTGCAGCCTTTTTCACAGACTCTTTACGAGAAATATCTTCAACTAAAAAAGTGATTATCAGTGGTAGTAAATCCATGTTATTACTGCCTCCTCTATCCTCAATTCTGCTATTGATAGTATCAAGAACTTTAATCGCAGTTTCTTGCGGTTTCGCAAAGAACTCATTATAATGATTACCTGCTGCATCATACCACTTCCGTTTATTTAGAATTTGTATCCCCGTGTGATTCGCAGGACCGCAATATGCTTTGAGCCAATTATTTGGGGCAAGTCTATCAATTTCATTCAGTAATTTCTTTAATGATATCTGATCGGAATATAAGATCAAGTTGTGTTTATGTTTATTCTTTTCGTAATTTTTGATCCACTTGTCGATAGCATCTGTTACAATTGAAGCCAGAGTAATACGATCATTTGTCGCAATTTGAGTCGTCTTTGCATGAAGTTTTTCATCGAAACCTCGAACAAACAAGTCTTTTACCATATTCTTCATTCTCATTTATGTTTATTAAAGATATCTAGATATCTAAAATGAATACGAATAAATATGAGATATCTAGATATCTAATCCATGGTAGAAACCAAAAATCAAACCATCAGTGTTGATGGACAGACAATATTCTATCGTGAAGCTGGAAACAAGGAGAATGCACCAACGATCCTATTGCTTCATGGATTCCCCACATCGTCACACATGTTCCGGAACCTTATTCCTGCATTAGCAGACAAATTCCATCTGATCGCACCCGACTATCCTGGATTTGGCTGTAGCTCCATGCCTACTGTAGACGAGTTTAAGTATACATTTGACCAGCTGGCTGAGATTGTAGACAAATTCATTTCGCAGATAGGACCCGAGAGATTCAGCATATACGTCATGGACTACGGCGCACCAATAGGATACCGTCTTGCACTAAAAAACCCTGAGAAGATTGAAGCCTTAATAGTACAGAATGGGAATGCTTATGATGAAGGCTTAGGGGAATTCTGGGAGCCACTTAAAGCCTATTGGAATGAGCCAAATGGGAAGAATAAGGATGCTCTTAGGAAATTTTTGACTTTCGAAGCTACTAAATGGCAATATACACATGGCGTAAGAAATGAAAATGCAATAAGCCCTGACAATTGGATGCTTGATCAGTCACTCCTAGAACGCCCAGGCAACAATGAAATCCAGCTACAGCTATTCTATGACTACAGATCAAACCCTCCGTTATATCCACAGTGGCAAGAGTACTTTAGAAAATATCAACCACCAACACTTGTAATCTGGGGCAAGAATGATTACATATTTCCTAAGGAAGGTGCAATTCCGTATCAACATGACCTGAAGAATATCGAAGTCCACTTATTAGATACTGGTCATTTCGCACTAGAAGAAGATGGTGAGCTAATTGCTGAGTTGATTTCTCGTTTTCTGACACCTAGAAGATATCCTGTTGCTAGGATATTGACTGCCTGACAACGACTGTGGAATTGTCATCTATGTCCTTAGATATAACACAAGAAACAGCATGGGCTTCACTGGTATCAGGGAAGAAGCTTGTTGCAGCTGACTTCTGGGCTACATGGTGTCCATTTTGTCTGAGATTGAAGCCAATATTCGAATCGATAGCGAATAAATACCCAGATATCAGATTTGTCAAGATCAATGTCGATGAACAACAGGAGCTAGCATCAAGATATGGTATACGCGGCATACCTGTAATAAAGTTCTTCTGTGAAGGTAGAGAAGTTGGCGAGATCGTTGGATATGTGCCTCAAAATGAATTGGAGAAAAGGATTAGTGAAATAAGTAATGAAGTGCCTACATGCTTGGCGAATACTTCATTAAAGGAGAAAGACAATAGTAAATGATGAGGGGGATAATCATTACATTGGAAAATACTATCAAAGGTAGGTGCTAATAGATGCCTAAAATACTCTCTGTTAATGTATCTCTTCCTAAAGAAGTAGATTTCGAAGGACAGAAGGTAACAACTGGTATTTTCAAGAAGTCCATTGACGGACGTATAATGTTAAGAACACTTAATCTTGATGGCGATAAACAAGCAGACTTGACAGTTCATGGCGGTCCAGATAAGGCAGTATATGCATATCCTATCGAACATTATGAATTCTGGCGTAAAGTCTACCCCGACATGGAAATGCCAAACGGGATGTTTGGAGAGAACTTTACCATAGAGGGTCTTATGGAAAGTGAGGTCAGCGTGGGTGATTCTTTTGAAATAGGGTCTTCAAAGGTTATCGCAACTCAACCAAGGATGCCATGTTATAAACTGGGCGTTAAATTCGGTCGTATGGATGTCCTCAAAAAGCTTCTGGCAAGTGGTCGTTCAGGAATATATTTTAAAGTATTAGAAGAGGGAGAGGTTGGTGCAGGAGATCCAATAATACAAATAAAGAAGGATACAATTCGAGTCGGCATTACCGACATAGTAAGATTGTACTCAAGTGATAGAGAAGATATCGAAATGATGCGACGGGCCGTTAAAGTTGAAGCTCTGCCTGAAGGATGGAGAGACTATTTTCTTGAACAAATCAGACGAGTAGAAAAAGATCAGACAAGAAGTAAATGTCGGTAAAGGAAGGAGAAATAAGACAGAATATGCAGGAGATAAAACAACAACAACCGAAACAACCGAAATACTCGGAACATCATGAGGATGAAAAAAATATTCTCATTGACAGTTTAGGTAGAATAGCAAGAAAACTTAGGATCTCGGTAACAGATAGATGTAATATGAGATGTATGTACTGTATGCCCCAAGACAAAGTCCAATGGTTCAATGAGAAGGATGTTTTGGATTATGATGAGATCACTAGACTTGTTTCCATCCTGGCAGATCTTGGTATAGAAAGATTAAGATTGACAGGTGGAGAACCGCTTCTAAGACCGAAGTTAGAGGATCTCATCATCTCATTAGGAAAAATAAATAGCATAAAATCAATGAGTATGACAACCAATGGCTTGCATTTAGCGTACAAAGCCAAACGATTAAGAGATGCGGGACTTGAGAGTGTAAATATCAGCCTTGATACCTTTAGACGAGATAGATTTAAAATGATTACCGGCATAGATGGTCTAAGTAAGGTCATTGATGCTATTGATGTGGCAGACCACGTCGGGTTAAAGGTAAAAATAAATACAGTAGTAGTAAGAGGTTGGAACGATGATGAGATTGTAGATTTTGCCAACTTTGCACGAGATACTGGACAGATCGTGCGATTTATAGAATTTATGCCATTAGATGGTAGTGGGATTTGGCAACCAAACCTGGTCTTCAGTAAGAAAGAAATGATTAAGAAAATAACCGATAACATGATAAAAATTGAACCTTTGGACAACTCTCATATTAATAATGATCGTAATACTCACAGTACAGACCCTGCAATGCTGTATTCCTTTGTCGATGACAAAGGGATAATAGGATTTATTCCATCTATTACCGAGCCTTTTTGTAGTAATTGTGATAGAATCAGGCTGACTTCCGACGGGAGGCTTCTAACTTGCCTTTTTGAGAATCCAGGATATGATCTTACTAGTATGTTACGAACCGGTAAGTCAGAGTATGATATTAAGAAACAGATAATTGAGGATCTAAAGAAAAAACCTGAGGGTATAATCAAGATCATAAAGACAAATTCGCTAAAGCCATCGTTAAACTTAATGCACACAATTGGTGGTTAATATCGTGAATAACACGGAATATGCGATACGACAATCATAAGGATAAAGCTATTCGCATCAGCTAAAGAGATAGCATGTGGAAAAGCTGAGATAATATTAGAATTCACAGGGGCAACAATAACTTCTGCTGACATTAGAGAAAGGATGTTTAAAAAGCTGCCCAAAGTTGGCACAGACTCCATTTGTATTTGTAATTAATTATAAAATAGTTTGTGAATCTAGCCAATAGTGCCACTGCCTCTGCTACTCGTACTACAATAATTCCATATGATAAAATAGTACTTCTTCCGCTTATCAGCAGAAATTAGTGGATAATATTGATAGTAACAATAGTTTCGTAATTGACCTCCCTCAAGCTGATACTGCACAAATACTTTGTACAGAGATTATCCTTGTAGAAAGGTTTAAGGTTGATCCATACATTGTAACAGTGATGTACATCCTAGTATGTCGAGAATCTGGACTAGATTGCGATTTTGTTATAAAAGGTGATACAAAGGAAGAGTTCTTGACAAATGGCGCCAATCATGCAATGCAAAAACATGGCATGCGAGCCGAAGACGTCTACTTGATTGATATCCCGGTCAACCTATTGTGTCATTCCTTTAGCGAAGGATCTAAGGAACAGGTCAAGAAAAGAGGCAGGCGACAATTGTAGATAGGTTACGACAAATGCAGTAAGTCCAACGCTAAGGCTCCTTTTGATTGCTTTATCACGAAATGAATGTAAAAGGTTTTTCGTAGAATCTTGAACTACTTTGATAAGCTTATCTGGGTCTTGTAGAGGCATGTCATTAATTTCGTTTAAATGATTATAAGCATTAGCTAGATTAGCTAGCTAATCGATCATAAGGTTGCTACTTATCTTCTGGAACTGACCTGTAAATGGATAATTCTAAAAGGAGTATTTGAGATATTCATTTGGATATTTTCTTACGTGAGAAGTGCCTGGAACACCAACAAAGGAATAGCATTGTTGATGTATCTTTTTATATGCAGGAGCAGATTCCACACCCAAACAAAAGATTGAATCCGCCATCACTAATCTTTCAATATCTCTAAAAATCTCTTTACGTTTCTCGGTTGTCATTGTTCCATCACGTGTTTCGATGGCAATCGTTTTTGCAGCTGAAAGGCATCCTGACCATACGCGTAAGGCAATGCTTACTCGTTGGCTTTCATCAATCAGATTATCGAGTAGACTTCTACACAAATCATCAAGCCGACGAAAAAGAACCTCTTTGGTCATAATTGAAAAATTCTCAAACAACCCTGAGCCTGACGATTTTATATCTTCATTAATGCATTTAACTAACAGTTCATTTATTTGATTTGCAAATTGAGCCGCTTGAGTAACATCTATCGACAATCGGAGATTAACTGTATCTGCTAGTTCGGTTGCCCAAATATAGGCTGTTTGCATATTCGTGTCTGGCATATTACTTCATATACTTTCGTAGGATCTAAATTCGCACGGCGTTACATAAACTTTTTAATTAGTGTTCATATTATCCTAAAAGTTATGTACTGATTACCATTTAAGATAAACCAAGTAATAGCCTAATAGTCCTAATTTCTCCATATGAAGAATCCATCTTTTCTGACTACAGTATCTATTGATCTTGATAAGAATTTGCTTTTCGATAGCGTCTTTTGATCTCCTACAATTATTGTTTTTCGTTTACTACTGGAAAAGGCAACACATGATCTTGGAATATTTACAAAACCTACTGCTTTTTGATAATCGGTATTATTGTTAGATCTGACCATAGAGACTATTGTAACCTCACTTTCTTGTCCCTGAAATTCATCTATAGTTCCCATTCTTAGTCTGGTATTGTAGTAGTTTGTGTTTTTAATAAGATTCAGTTGAAACAGTCTTTCCTGTTGTTTATATGGAGTGGTTACGATGATATCGTCTATTCCCATTTCGCCAGAACAGTGTGAGATGCATCACTCCGGCTCGGGGGATGTCTAAGAATGCTTCACAACCGTTGACTTTCTGACCCTTGCCCTTGATCTCGTTAACTTCTAAGAAAAAGTTAACTTGGTTCTCAACACCATTTCTATTACTATTGGGTACTTTATTTGAAATTATTTTACCATATTCCAGCGACGGAATATTCATGGATTTCCTATAATCAGAAAAAAACTTGAACATGGTAATAATTGAAGCAATTATCGCAATTACTGTCCCCACAATAGTTAAAGAACTTGTTGGGTCTCGGAATGCTTGGGCTATTGTAAATCCAACAGCTGAACCCAATAAGAATACGATTAAAATAATCGTTATAGATAACTTTCTCGTGAGTAGGTAAGCTCTTATTCTCTCGACATTCACACTTCGGGGAACTACTATCGGTATTATAATTTTTATTTGAGATTAACTCAGAGCAAATTCCAGATTCCCACATATATTACAAATGAAAACTGATAATTACGATATCTACGCACAGAATCAGGTAGATATTTTTCAATAGGGATAGGTATTGCTCCGAATACGGGCAATGGAACCTGTCTCAGGATTGGTTGTGTTTCACTATAAATAGTGCCCTGTTGACATTTAGAGCATGGTCTAATCATTTCGATTGCTTCTCCCGCTCCGCGTTTTGAATTACAGTTACCCACTTGTTTTCGCCATCAATCTTGATACCGCATTTTTCAGCTGGGGTAACATCCCCTATTCCCTCATGTGGTCTGAAATAGTTATGATATATTTGGTATCCGGGCAAGACTGACGTATCAACTTTCTTTAATCCACGCATGACTTTTTCGCGGTCACGGACTTCCCCATTTAACCGCTCCATTTTGTTATTGTTGTGGTCGCCCTGCAATCGAATATGTCTAACGTGTCGACTTCTCGGTTTACGACGGGTGAAAAATTCATCTTTGAATGCCTGATTATAGTTGGGTGCACCATCACTTATCAAGACATTTGGCCGTTTACCCGCTACATCTTTTGCTTTCTTGAATAATGGTTTTACATCAGCTATGAACTTGGTTGAACAGACTTGTTGAGCTATCCAGAAACGAGTTTCATCATCCATGACTGCATAAAGATATTTCATATCACCACTAATTTTTACAAATAGTTCATCAGTTCTCCAAGCGTTACCAACTTGTGGTTTTAACTTTTCTAAATAAGTTCCCATCAACTGAACGTATTTTTTAATCCATTTGTATACGGCGACATGACTTATATTAACGCTTCTTAGTCGAATGAAATTCTTGACATTTCGAAATGATTCTCCACTGAATTAGAGTTGCATTGCTTCGGTTATTATTTGTGGAGTAGCATGCATCTTTTCAAATCCAATATTAATGGTAAATCGTTTATGACAATCTTTACAACTGAATCTCTGGATGTCACCGTATTTGTTATGTCTAATTCCATGCTTTACCAGAGATATTCGAAGTTATGAGTGTAATAGTATATGGAGACGGAGGGATTTGAATATGTTAGTCGATTATCGGGTTGGAAAACCTTTAACAACCGATTATGGCCTTTGCTATTCCCAGTCCAAATATCCCCAGCCCGATTATAATTCCTAGGATAGGACCCGGAAATACAATAACTGTGAAAAAGTCAGTATTTCTAACACCGGCTATGATACCAGTTACACCGGCGGTAATCAACAATCCAGTCACTACCCATGAGTTCTGCTTCCATGAAACAACAAATGCCGCTGTCGCCAGCGAAATAGCGCCGACGCCAGGCCAAGGTGCAAGCCCTGCCTGAAGGACCTGCACGTTACCAATTATGATTGCCAGAAATAAACATAGTGTAGCGATGCCAAGCCCTATAGCTATTGTTTGTGTTAACTTTACCATAAGGTAAATTCCGACACGATCGATGTCACACTGTCAAAGTCATAGTCTCTTTGAAGATCCATGTCTTGTGGATTATGTCTATTTACAATCGACAATAGGTTCTTTAGATTTGTCATGCTCTCATCATCTCACTCATTTGCCATCTGCTTTATATCATAAATATATACTCTGCATCAGTACAACGGAGCGGCTTTTGGTCCTACTGAGAACTTGAGCAATAATATGGGCGAATCATCTAACCCCTGGCTGACCCAGGAAGATATTCTGAAGCCATCGAATATTTCGATAAAGCACTTGCTCTTGATCCTAGTAATGTGTTAGCAGCGGAGAATAAAGAACTTGCAGAGTCGCTCACTGGCCACTGAAACACGCTCACAAATAAATCATAGTAGACACGATGGAAGAGGCAAGAGAGATCGGGTGACCTTCACTAAGCGAATCCATACGAGAGTTAACAGAAAAGATAGAAGAATTAGACTAAGAAATAACCGCTTCTTCTTCTAGTTCTGGCATAAGCTTCCAGCCATGTAACTCAGCGTCCTTGTTATCTGAATCATTTATGAAATCCTGGAAGTTGTTTATATCC
>JBOGPP010000051.1:0-11328 GCA_050748485.1 Nitrososphaeraceae archaeon
AAACCTTATGGAGTAAAACCATCCCTGCAGAACAGAGGATACGAGAGATTGAAGAAGGAATTGTACGATATGAAACAGTAATAATAGATAACTCAGATGAGATTATAAGAGAGATCTATTCTCTCACTGCTAGCTCAAATCAACGTGATACCTGTCTGACCTCAGGTGGAATGCACTATAGCCACAAATACTTCTTTGACATAAAGAAAAAGCTTCTAGACAAACAAAGGCGAGGGGAACATAAAGGTCTTAGATACATTACCAATATAGACAATGAAAATCTCGAGCTTGTTAAACTATATCTAGAGAACGGGATTAAGATCAGACACGTAGGAAATCTACCTCCAATGAGTTTTGGTGTCTCAGATAAGAAAATAGCCGTTACAATAGAAAAGATGGAGAATGGAAAAGTTGTTCAAAGCCTCCTATTAAGTAACGAATCCCAATATCTAAAGCATTTTTCTTCTGTTTTTCAACGATTATGGGAAAATGGAATTGAAGCAGTATACAGAATACAAGAGATTGAAGAAGGAATTGAAGCCGAATTTTATAAAGTTATTACTGACAACGAAAAAGTAAGTCAAATCCTTATCGATATGACAAAGTCTGTAAAGAAGAAAGCTTTAATCTTTCTTCCTAATGATAAGGCTTTGGTAAGGATAGACAGACTTGGAATCGTCAATTATTTGTTGAAAGCGTCGAAGAATGGAGCAGAAGTAAAGATTATCTGTCCACTATCTGAGGAGAATTCAGAAATTCAGGAAAAAATATCTGAGAATGCACCAGATATTAGAATGCTTGATGGTAATATCTCCCCATATGGCATGTACATCATAGATCGTGAAAAGTTCCTTAGAGCGGAGCTCATAAAACCAAGAGCTGATAAATTCTCAGACGCGATTGGTCTAGTGGTATATTCTAATAGAAGAACCACTGTGGACTCCTTTGAGTCAGTCTTCGAATTGCTTTGGAATGAGCGCGTTTTGGTTGAAGAACTAAAGAAAGCAGATATAATGCAAAAGGAATTCATTAGTATAGCAGCTCATGAATTAAAAACACCAATTCAAGCTATTCTTGGTATGAGTGGTCTCCTGAAATATTATCCAGAAAGGACAGATCAGGTGATAGAAGTAATAAATAGAAACGCTATTAGATTGCAAAGACTTTCTACCAATATATTAGATGCGACAAGGATTGAGAGTCAAACATTAAAACTGGAGAAGGAACGATTTAACATTCGTGATTTGATACCCACTATTATTGGGGACTACAAAGAGAGGATCAAAGACAATACTAATGGGAGGGTTGAATTAATCTACAATGACGATTTCAACATTGGTCATCCCATAATTGTGGAAGCAGATAAGGAAAGAATAAACCAAGTTATTTCAAATCTCTTAAGTAACTCTATTCAATTTACAAATGATGGGTATATATCACTTAATATAGCGACTAGTAATGATAACGGTGAAGTTATCGTTACTGTAAGAGATACTGGCATAGGTATCAATCCCGAAATCATACCAAGGCTATTTTCAAAGTTTGTCACTAAATCACAACAGGGGACAGGCTTAGGTCTTTTTATTTCCAAGAATATAATTGAATCTCACGGAGGTAAGATTTGGTCTGAAAATAATGCATTGGAATGAAGAGGAACAGTTTTCAGTTTTATGCTGCCATTAGCGCCTAAGAATGAAGTCGGGGAGGGAAAGGGCGATTCTAGCTAATGAATGAAGAAATAAAAAGAAAAAGAATTATGGTCGTAGACGATGAATCTGATCTTACTTTGTTTTATAGAATGTCATTAGAGTACCATGGATTTGAAGTTGAAACATTTAATGACCCCAGAGATGCTTTGTCAAATTTCAAAACAGCTTATTATGACTTGATTATTCTTGACATTAAGATGCCAGGTATGGACGGCTTTGAATTATATACGGAAATACGAAAGAAAGATAAGAAGGTTGGATATGCTTCCTAACAGCAACTGAATTGTATTACAAGGAGTTTCGAATGAAAGAATATAGTGCATTAGATAAAAGTCTATACATTCGTAAACCTATTGGAAATGAAGAAATGTTAAAGGAAATATATCGTCTCATTAAAAGGTAAAAGTAATTTAACGCTTTTTTAATTGCTATTACTAGCATCCGTGTTAAGACAAACACCGTTGCAATAGTTCTAACCCAAAAACCTAAACCAACAGATAGGTAACTGGGATCCAGAACGCGAGAGCAGCAAAACGCATTCTAGAGGTACAATCAAAGTTATGCAATATTGAATATTGTATAAATTGAATTCAGCTTAGGTAGGGCTTATTGATCGCCATGAACAGAGGAATGATCTATTATCCTACCTAAGCCGCGAACTTTGTGCCGATTTTAGTTATACAATATAATAGAGATAATTATAAAATGTGGGACCAAAATCAGATGTAGGTATTTACGATACGCAACTTGAAGTTAGAAAAGATAGCTATCACTCAAGTTTTGAACAAACAAACCTCCGTATAGTATAGATATCTCCCCACTTTTTTGGAATTATTGTTCGTTCGTTCGTTGACTTCCTTTAAGATAAGGAAACCGGGAGAATAATATATCTAATGCACATTTGGAGTCTTGCATTAACTCTAACAGAAACACGAAACTCTAGAACGGCGCAAGATAGGATGTAGGCAAATGAGGAAGGTCGGAAGGGGATCGGTTTGGTATAAACGTACCACTAGTTTCGCCTAGCTTTAAAGATATGATATTAAAATGAATTGCAGTTATACGTTGGAGTATCAATTTAGGCAATTTCTTTTTGATCCAATACCGTCGCAACTAACTACTGGAATATATTGTTATATGACAATCTACTTCTTGTATGAATTCAAACAAAATAATGAATTTTGAATACATAATAATGAGATTTTTCTTTTCATTAGAACCCATAATAAAAAAACAATAATTACTATGGTATTGGGATTTAATTGTAAATTACATATACCTCTATTTTTATTTCTTATTTCATGTATTTTTCATACCCAAGTCATGACTGTAGATGGATCCTCCCAAGAATCATCTGCTATCAATCGTTCGACAAGTATGTCAATAGATCTGTGTTGTACATGGGATAAGCAAATTTCTGACGGTATACTAAAATATAAGATTGTCGACATGCAGGAGAAGCAGGAAAATGAGATCAGAGAAGGGTTTGATAGTTGGAATAAACAACTGACCACGCTAAGATTCGTTGAGATTTATTCGCATGATCAAAAGGCGGAGATTGTAGTTACATTTGGAGATATCGATAATGGAAATGCCGACCAATCAGCTAAGAACGCAGAGGCAGGACAGACTGCAGGACAATCTGTTAATAACCTTAACCAAAGTGGCTATATTACGAACGCAAAAATAATACTTTCAGATAAGGTACTTGATAAGAAATCAGATTCCAACACATTATTTACAATCATATTACATGAGATTGGACATACATTAGGTCTTGGTCATGCAAACTTCGATGATTTGATGAACCCACTGGTCACGAGTGATAATGATGAAGTATCTGTTTGTGATGTCAAAGGAGTTTTCAAGACCAATGAACTGGTCTTAAAGAAAAATGCATCATCATCCCTTCAAACTAGTTTTGGTGAGAAAAATACCATGAACTGTTAAAAGGGATCAAACTTTAGTCCATCTACCATAAACTAGAATTTTTCGGACTACAGAGAAATTCGTTTCATTTGGAAGAAACGATAGTAATGCGGCTATCTCTACAGGTGTTTTACCTTTCTTAAATAATTTCAACACCTCTGTTTCTTTTGTCATTGTAGGTTTGTTATAGTTATCCTTGTTGCTTTCACCTGTTTCTTTCCTTATGATAGCAGCTATATCTGTGAATGACATATGGGCTACTTTCGCAATTTCACGAATAGTCTTGCCTTATTTATACAATTGTTTGACTAGTTCTTCTTTTTCTGCTCTTGTAAGTACCAATTTCTTTATCTACGTAAACATATATCACGACAGTATCTTTATAAGATTTTGAGGTGCCTTCACTGTTACTCCTTGTTACATTATCGTTACTAATTGTTATCTAAAACATTTCAGTTGATTCTATCTGTTATACCTGCTACTTCCTCACTTTTGGTCATCTCATTTAGAGTGCATTTTGAGCCCATATAATATCAAAAAAAGGCTGGATTTTCAATACAATTGGTTGGTATTATTCTGCGGGTGCTAAAAATGCTATCAATTGTTATATCTTTTGCCGCGATTTACAGATCTTGAGAATCGTTTCGGTCGATCAAAATAGGCTATACAGATATAGATTAATAAATAAAGCTAGAATATTGCGGATACTTTCTCAATATGAGTAATTAAATTCGAGCTCAAAAAGGCATACCGTATGCATCAATTTTGGACTCTCTACGGATTGCAAAACTAATGACTAAATCGGAGAATCTTTAGAATATACAAGATAGAAAATCTATTTAAAGGAATAGGAGGGCCAATTTTTGGGCTTCCGTTCTCATTACATGGTACTTTCATAGCGACGTGACTATGACCTTCTATGCTTGTGGCAAATGGAGTGAAATCCATCAAGAGTATGTAATCTCCTTTGGTCAGTTGTCCCTTAAGGGGAATATGTTCTGAAACGATGAGATTGTCAAGAATATGTTTAACATGTTGCTGAGCAGCAGTATTATTCATCGCTGGCATCATTTGAGCGTATAGTTCATTCTGGCCAAAATAGCTTACCATTGGTGTTGCTAATGTCACAATTGCTAACCAAAGGTATAGGCTATTGTTCCTGAATACGCTATATTTCAATAAGTAATAATCGAAAACTTCTTATTTAAGATTGATTTTGAGTCATTTTTCTTATGAAATGCAAGAAGGACATTGCCTTGTGAACAGATAAGTTCCTAACTGAAACCCAATGGTTCAAATATGGATATCTATTCTCTTGACTTAAAGAAAAGTCTTGAAATCAGGACCAGTTGTATTATTATTATTTTCTTTTTTAATTGTAATTGTAGGAGCTTTAGCCCAGCCATTTTCTAATGCTTTAGCGCAGAAATCAAATGTGCTAGTATCTTGTAACTGTGTTGTTTTCAGGATGGACGATATTCAGGACAATTATGTCGATAATGCACAAATTGCTGCAATGAATCTATTTATATCAAAGAGCCAGCCTTTGTCTTTGGCTCTAATAATGAATGAGATAGGCCAAGATCTTAAAATTACTGGAAAAGTGGGAGAGGGCAGTCAAATAGGACTATTTGAATTAGGTATTCATGGCTGGGATCATGTTGATTATACAAAGTTGTCTGAATCAGAGCAGAAGTCAACATTACAAATGGCGAATGAAAAGATGATGAAGATATTTGGAAATACATCAGACATATTTGTTCAGCCGTATGGGTACTTTAATAACGATACAATAAAAGCAATGAAAGAATTAGAAATCAGAATATTAAGTGCAGCAAATTTTTCTGAGAATAATTTTGATAAGGGCAGAAGCATTTTCAATTATACTGACTCTAAAATTGAGGAACTTTCTAATAGTACAGAAAATGGTTCATCATCTAAAGATAGCCAGTCAATATACCATGTTCCCGCAATGGTGTCCTTCAAGGGATATGAAAACAGCAAACCTGCCAAAGTTCCTCTAGATCATATTCTTTCTACTGTTGACGACAACATTAAGAAATATGGTTATTCAGTTATTGTATTTCACCCGCAAGACTTTATGCATACAGATGAAAATGGTAGAATAATTGAAGGCAGTGCAATTAATTCGACAGAATTTCAAGACTTTGAACGGCTAGTAGATACTATGTTATCAAATATTCGTATTACTACACTATCAGAAATAGTGGGAATTGAGCCTAGAAACTATTCTTATTTTAATTAAGGTTAAAATTAAAAGATATGAATTGATACAGCTTACCTGATATATGCCTCTAGATTGCTGGAATTGCTCCAACAACGTGACAAAATTATCTGGAACAAGCAAGACAACTAATGAGATCCAAGTCAAAGGTGACAGGATAAAAATCAGAGTATGAAAAAAGAGGAAATTGCTGACAGAAGTATCAAACCAGGGCCACTATCAATTCAAACTTAACTGAAATCATGCTATTTTTTAAATTATCATAAAAAAGATTGAAGGAAAAGTCGCTGTAATCACAGGTGGAAGCAGCGGTATAGGCCTCACGACCGCACATCGATTCGTTGATGAGGGTCAGACGTATTCATTACTGGTCGTCGTAAAAGCGAACTTGATGCAGCAGTCAAACAAATTGGCAAAAATATCACAGGTGTTCAGAGCGGCACATCGAATATGGCTGATCTTGACTGACTCTATGATATGATAAATCTGAAGTCAGGTCGACTTGACATCCTAGGTTAGGGAATAGCAGAGTTTTAGAAGCCTATAATTTGTTAATTATACGCTATGAAATATTTATATCGGTTATGGAGGTAACAAATAGAATAGACCAAAAGAGTCTAAAGAGAAACTGACGAAATTAAAATGAATAAAAATAATCATACTTTACTAGCGGCGTTAATTGCCTTATCTTTGATTGCAGGCTTTACTACTTATTTTGTCAGCCCTGATCTTAATAAGACAGTAGCGCAGGGAGAAGGAGAAGGAATAACAACAAAATTCGATTCTACAACACAACTAGCTCAAGAAGGTACTGAAAACAGTACGATAACAAATAACCGGATTAACAATGCTCAGTCCCCAATCGATAAATCGCAATTCAAAAAGGCACCAGAATTTGCTGAAACCACTGGGTACATTAATACTGAACTAATAAAACTGACAGATCTTAGAGGAAAAGTTGTACTTGTAAACTTTTGGACATACACTTGTATTAACTGGATAAGAACTATTCCTTATCTCATTGATTGGGATGAAAAATATGCGAATAAAGGTTTAGTTATAGTTGGTGTCCATACACCTGAATTTGAATTTGAGAAGAATATTGATAATGTAAAGGCTGCGGTTGATAAGTTTGGATTAAAGTATTCAATAGTTCAGGACAATAATAAAGAAACCTGGAACGCATATGAAAATAGATATTGGCCTAGAATATATCTAGTGGACAGTGAAGGGGATATAAGATACGATCATATTGGCGAAGGCGGTTATGCTGAGACTGAAAAAGTCATTCAATCTTTACTGCAGGAACGTGCTGCTCAAATGGGTAATGATACTGGTCTTCTGAAATTCGATATTGCAAACACAACAGCTATACCGAATGGTGTTCAATCTGTAGACTTCTCGCAAATCAAGACTCCAGAGCTCTATTTTGGCTATCAGTTTGCACGAACACCACTTGGAAATACTGAAGGTCATAAAGCAAATCAAATAGTGACATATACTTTTCCTCCCTCAGATATCAAATCCAATATTATATATCTTGATGGAAAATGGAAGAATAATGCTGAAAACATGGAATTAGAAAGTGAAACTGGTCGTATTGCATTGGTATATTCTGCAAAGTCTGTAAACATAATAGCAGGAGGAAATGGAGGAGGAGAAATATCCGTCTCAGAAGGTGGAAAATTATTATCAGGAACACCGGCTGGACTAGACTTATCGGAAGAAGGTAAATTCTTAATAGATGGCCAGAGATTATACACTTTATCAATGCATGATGGATATGGCAACCATTCACTCATACTTGACGTAAAAGGAAAAGGATTTCAGGCATACGCATTTTCCTTTGGTTAGTCTTTTAATCGAATTACGTGGTTAAGTAAGTATTCAATTTTGAATAACAGATAAGATCCGTATCCTCAATTCGGAAAGCTAGGGTTATCCTGTATTTTATTTTTTGGCACGATTCATTCAGACTCTGTCATCTTCATTCATCATTACTTCCTTGAAGCAACTATATGACAGCCCATCCAGTAATGGACCTGGTTCAGAAGAATAATTAAGTCTGCCGTTATAATATGCTATTTCTGTGGTTCCATTAGTAAGCTGACTCAACGTACAACCATAAAGGTATCTAGAACATTTACTGCTGTTGCTTTGGTGCATAACATTATACAGGTAGCAATATAGATCATGGCTGCCAGCTATTTGGAGTAACTCTACCATCGCCGATAAGTAATTTGATTACTAATAGATCTTGATAAAACAGGATGGTAAATGAAAGAATACATAGACTCGAACAAGTAGACGTCGGAATATTGGGAGGAGGTCCTGCAGGACTACAAGCTGTATTAGTTCTTTCTCGCACAAGGAAAAAGATCATAGTTTTTGATGATCCAGAACCTCCGAGAAATGCAGCTTCTCATGGTGTTCATAATTTTCTTGGTTTAGATGACCTTTTACCATCAGAAATTCGTAAAATTGCGTGGAAACAGATTCAACAAATACGATTCTGCTGAATTTCGCGAGGAGAAGATAGTAAATGTCAATAAGGAAGACGGAATCTTTTTCATTACAAGTGGTAGTGAAACATCAGTTAAAGCAAAGTTGTTCTTGCAGTAGGATACTATGATGTATATCCAGACATCCCTGGATTTGTAGAATGTTGGGCAGATACGATTATTCCCTGTCCTTTTTGTGATAGTTACGAAAATAGAGACCGCATCTGGGGTATTGTGGTGAATTCTAAAATGGAACTTAGGTTTCTTAAGATGGTACAGAATTGGACCCCCAAAATTAAAGTCTTCGTATCCCCAAATATAAAGGCATCATATAAAAATAAGTTGTCCAAATTAAATATTTCTGTTTATAAAGGAATTATCACAAATGTAAACCATACTAATACTAAAGTAGAATCAGTCTCATTTGAGTCAGGCGAAAAAATTGAAGTTGATACACTTCTTTGGATACCTTCAAAAAGACCTTCTCCACTAATTCAAAGACTTGTCGAAAACTTGGGTTTAGAATTAGATGAACAAGGCTATGTTAAGACAGATGATATGCAACAAACAAACGTTAAAGTACTTTTTGCTGCGGGAGACGTTCAGAATCCTTATTCGGGAGCACTTGAGGCAGCTTTTAAAGGCGGAATGGCGGCTACTTCGATAGTGCATGAATGGCATGATTAGTTGTTACATTTACACAGATAGGTTACATTTCTGATTACTAAACAATTTGACATGGCTCCACAAACAATTTGATCTCTTAGAAAGTTAAGAGGAATTAGGGGGTACTGCTCTTGCCTTTTGCCTACTCATTCTCAGCAATTCTAAAAACCAATTCACTAATCGTTAATGAAGGATTCACACCTAGAGATGATGGAATAATAGATCCATCCACTACATACAATCCTTGATAAATCCCTGAATCTCCTCTAAATACTCTATCCATACTATCGACCACACCTTCTGTAGCATTTTTCCCAGTATGTACAAGACGGCGAACCCCTCGATGGAACCAGGGGGATTTTAAGAGTAACAGGGAATGGTGAACCTATTGGAGGGGATAAGGATAGGAATATTGAAATAAAATTAAACTGTTATATCTAGTTACTTAGAAGGAGGTATACTGGCAGCAAAAAATGAGACATTTTATCCCACGGGTTGCAGTGTGTGGCTTGATTTTGCTTATGATCTTTATAAATTCATATCCAAATCTAGCTCAACAGTTCTCAGCAGCCGGCCAGGTTTACTTCGACTTTGGCGGGAATTCATCTGAAGTAAATTATCTGACGTACGAAAATATGACTGCGGGCATACGAGTCAAGTACCCTTCGAATTGGAACCTGCTTGAAAATTTGGGAAATATTTCAGGCAACAATATATTAGCAGATTTTTATTCTACGGGGATCAAAAGTATGCATAGCTTTTCTGAGAACGCGAATGTTGTCGTATTAAATCAGAGTGAATATTTGAACAGCATTATGAAAAAGTATTTGGATACTAGCGTTGGTTCGTTTGCTATTCAGCCAACTAAGCCGGTTGCTAGTGCAGCTGACGCTTCTAGATCTACCAAATTTCTGATAAATGAAACCTTGAACTCTACTATTGCTCATCTAAGACAAACTTTTAGTAACGTTACTTTGTTGCAGTCTGTTCCTACAGTAATATCAGGACTGCCAGGGTATCAGATTACCTATTTAATAACTGATAACCTATCCGATATTAAACAGACACAGGCCTGGACTTTCAAAGATAATAAATGGTATGTGGTAACGTATTCTGCACAGCCCTCAGCCTATTACAGTTCAGCTACGGCCATTAATATAATTAGCAGTCTTGTATTAAGGTAGTGAGCTGGACTCTTAACTATTGCAGATGCGCCTTCACCCGAAGCTAACCAACCTACATTGGCTTTTGGAAAATACCTTTCATCTGGTAGGGATATCAATACTCACACCTTCCTAAAGACTTTTTAACAAATAGAGGACATATCTATCGCCGCTGACTATCTTTTTGGTTCGGCATCTTATCTTAATACTTTATAAGTACTGTCTACGCATTTCCCAGAATTCTCTGCCTAATGTCTTAACTTCTGGTGCCTTCAGGTTTAGATCTATGGAAACTTGTAAGAGACTCTTTCAGAGAATAATTTGTATGCCTTGGTTGAATTTGGTAGATCCTCATCCATGCAGTATTCGTTGTCAACAGATCCAAACATATTATCAGCTCCGTACTTATGAAGAATTGGCTTGATGTCTCAAACGGAAATTCTGGCTATATTAGATATCTCTTATATGATTTACCTTCTCTGTAAACTTCTACTACGATTTTCTCACGATCTTGTCTGATCTATAACAACCTATACTTTCATGTCTTCACATATACAGCCTTAAAAACCGATTATCCATTACCTGGATAGTACTTGTGTATTAGGCGGAAGTCAAGAATCCAGACGTCGACAGTATCTGATCTAGAAAGAATTTCGATAATTCCCCATTCGTCACTCAGTGAACCGGTAACTGCTGCTGCTGCTGCCCCCTCTTCTCGCTTATTGAAGAGAGGGATATCAGCACGTGAGAGACTGCGTCAACATAGACAAAAACAAAGCCAACAACAAGAAAAACCTGGCTAAGAATTCTAGGTTGCAGAGCATTCTAGTATATTGAGAAACTTTGCGCTAATGCCCTTAGATAACCGGTGGATCCCATAGATCCCTATCTTTTATGGTATAACACAACAATTATGCGCATTACTATCTGTGTTAGAGACTACTAACATTTATTAAGGCACCTAATTAATACATTAATGTGCCCAGGCATTTACTTTTAATTGGCCTGCTGACCATTATTGGATCGTCAATAATCGTCATAGGCGTGATTTCAGGCATGTATAAAGATTTTATACTGAATAGTTTGAGTGACAACAATACGGTTGTCAACAGGAT
>JBOGPP010000052.1:0-4829 GCA_050748485.1 Nitrososphaeraceae archaeon
AGGATTTCAGAATGCAATTACTTATTACAAGGTAGGATTTGGACAAAAGTTTGTACTGAGCTGATCCATAGATTGCCCGTGAACAGTGGTCTGAACAAAGGGATGTATTGTAGAAACCCTACCTGTGACCTTATGTTAGAAATTATGATGGTACGTCATAACTCCACATTACTTCACAAGTGAACCTCTGTTCACGGTTTGCAAATAGTTGATTTTCTTTACAATGTCTTATACTTAAGATTTTTGCTAGAAATGGCAAAATAATAGCGAACGAAACATAAAAAGGGAAATATTATTAACCAAGGTCTTTGAAGTATTATTAAATTCACGGTGTTTCGAATAAAGTTAGAGCATGGCCTAAGCCGTAAGGAAGAAAATTAGAGAAGGTTATGTGGTTAGTGGTTAGTTCACATTTCTACAATAATATAATTAATAACCTTGGGTATATCAAATGTAACCCAAGCTTTACTTTAAGTAGAGTTTAATCAATCTAGAGTCTAGAGTTGATCAAACTAGAGATCGTCGTTACCATCGTTACCTGTCAGGGAAATGTAATCGGTGTTAAAAGCACTTTTTATATGGTAAGTGCACCTCATGCCAAATTACTAACCTTAGACACATTAACAGAAAAAGCATGTCACATCGCTATTTTCTACCATATTATAAAAATAAATGGGATGGGAATCACCATTTGCAGTTATGGTTGTCTCCAATACGAGCCAGAACCCGTGCCCCCATCAATGAAATTCATTCCAATTTCCACAGGAAGTTCTCTGCTAACAGAAATTCCTGAACTAATGAAGTGTTAGGTTCTGGTTATGTCTGTTTCATTGTACTTTTGGTACAGCGATGGAAATTGCGCATAACGCACATATAAAATATTACATTGGCACGCAACCCAATCATAGCCTTTGGCCGAATTCGTGTTCTAATGATTAGGACCAGTTTGCTTAATAATTGAATAGAGGGTAGACAACCAATAATTGATCGGTTTACGTATGATCCATGAAGCAATTTCAAATAGAGAACTTGGTAGAGTTATTTGAACCGCAGTTGCTGCTCCTTCACTCTCAAGATTCTGATTTGCACTGATTTAGAATAAACTAGCTGTACTTTGAGGCCGTAGAGGATTCAAGCATGACATTCCCAAAACACTACATGAACTTCAGGCTTTGGATCTGTTGTCAGATGAGGCTTTATCATCTCATTTCTGCCATTATAAAATGGGATCCTGACATCATATCATTATTGTTATGGGTTTCAGAATTTTTCGATTTAAGAAAATCAGGCTACCAAGTGCATATTTGTGCCCTAGATCATTATAGTAGGCGCTTGATTAGTTAGAGACTAGATGGGAATCGAGGTTTTCAATAGATGGATCTACTACATTGTGATCTACAATAATCTTGGGTTGGTCTCCGGGGCTGTTGGTCAATGCTATGAAATGCGAATAGTTCACACTTTGAGTAATCTGGGGGTTGCCTCTTAGTGTACCCGCAAACGAGCTCTGAAATGGTGCATCAGATACTTTCATGACTATAATCTATCGCTGATGTGTAGTGTAATTGAATTGATTTGGTTAGCGCAAATAGTTCCTAACTAGTTCCTAAAAAGCTTAAATACATTACTTGGCGTATTCTTGGGTCAATTCATTGAAGTAAGCTTTTTAATTGAAAGGGCATCTCGAGGTTAGCTAGTATGATGAGCAAAAAATATAGTAATGACCGATCGAGTCCAAAAAATGTATCTAATTTCTAAAAACTTGGATATTATATTATTATAGTATTTTGATTCAAATTCTATGACTTGGCCCATGGCCCGCTCAGATAGTTGACACTTTCTCTTGGTTTAAAGCGAGAATTTTACTGCAATCTTAAAAGCAGACCAATATGTAATGTTATCATAGTGATATTAGTCAATGAATTTTTCTTGTGGTGCATTTATTGATATATTGAAAAAGTCTAGACTTTCCTTTTAGGAGGGCAAGATAAATAATTAAACTGATGTCTTTGCCAAGCAAATGACTCCTTGGAGAGATATATAGATATCTCAATTCCTGTGCAAGCAGATATCTGTTCTATGGATAGCCCGCATTTTGTTATTTCAACACTTTTGCAGCATTACTATGGGTGTCGGCTGCAAATTTCATGACATAATATAGGCCCTATCGACTAGCGATCATCCGATCGAACTGATCTACCAATCTCTCCTCCAACCCACATTCTGGTTCCACTGCCTTTATTGACCTGAATTGACGCTGTATTTGACCAGGATTGACGCGATACTAATATTCCTCTAGTTATAGATGATATTGTCGTGGCAAGAATTTCTGAAATGCTTCGATGGGCAGTTGTCGAGAAGTGGATGCTGGGTTACTTGAGGAGTGAAATCGCGTCCGAATGTGGCATCAGCACAGGTGCAGTTAGTAGTATAGTGGATGCCTGGAAGCGTTCAACTGGTTTGGAGGTAGCAAGCCTCATAAGGGATATCGGGGTGACCCTGCGTAGCTTGGGCATATCTCCGTCCCAGTGCGCGACTGGACTTAGGATCAGCAAGCTCATTGAAAGGATGGGTCTTGATGAAAGCTTTGTTGAATCATTCCTTTCCGAGATCTTCCCAAAGTTTCAAGAATTAGGTGTAAATCCAAAGTACTTTACAAAGTACATCAGTGGTTTAATCTCGCTTCTGGAAGGCGGGATCGACGAGCAGCACGGAGCACTGTCGATACAGGGGATCGATAGCATCCTCGAAAAAAGGAGACTGACAAAGATCGAGTTAGAGGAAGAAACAAAACGATTAGAGTCCAAGCTCCTAGAGCTTCGTACTGAAACATCTTTTTCCGAAAGGAATCTAGAGGAATTGACAGAAAAAAAGAGAAGCTTGGAATCAGACCTCAATTGGAAGGCGAACATTAGGGCCGAGTTAGAAAAACATGGTCTTGATGTCAATAACCCTTCCATTCTTCTGAAGGCTGCGCGATTTTTCGAGGAGAGCGGATTTAGAATTGAAGAGATGCTCGGGAGGTTCTCGAGTTTCAAAGGCACGGAAAATGCCATCCTTGGGCAGGAACGGCAGGTGGAGATTTCGAAGAAAAAGAGTCACGATTTGGAAGAGATGATAAAATTTCAAGACGAGTTATTGGCAGAGCGTAGACTAAAGAATCGTGAGCTCGATGAGCTAAAACAGATGGGTTTCGGTCTGTGGGAACTCAAAGTTCTGCGAAATCTAGTTACTGAACTTGCTGTTGAAAATAGCAAGGGCATTGAAAATGGCAAGGGCATTGAAAATGCGGCACAGGTAAAAGGGTTCATCTCTGATATGGAAAGCCATTACCCTGATTATCTGCGATTGCGCGACAGGATAAGTGAGCTGAAGACTGAGGAATCTAACCTTCGTACGTTAATGGTCGCAGTTGGACACCTTGGGCCAACGATATCTGCATTTCTTCATAGAAATCCGAGCCAAGATGATATTAGAGAAGTAATCGAGGTAATAGAGGGCTATCCTAAGGCTGCAGCTACTAATTCCTCATTAAATAGGGATCAAGGGCGCCCCGAGAGAGGGGTGGTGCGGCTTTTGAGCTCAGAGGAGCAGGCAGGAACAGATCCAAACGAGGTGGACAGACCCCGCAAAACGATTCCAGAGGGGTCAGATTTGGGCATTCAGGTAGACAATTCTGAAGAGGACTTACCTTCTGTTTTAAGTTCCCTTTACCGCAAGTATTCCTCATTACCACATGTTCAAGAGCTAGATGACACAAGTACAAGTCTATCAAATTTAGAATCTGTGGAGACGGACGTTAAAAAGAAATCTACTAGGATCCAACCTCCTGATCCTCTTCGTCTACCTCCTACTAAGCCAGACGGAGACGATGATAATGGTTCGAATAATTAGTGTCATCCAAAATTCACATCACGGTCATCTCGGTCCTGTCCTGTCGCCTATATCCGAAAATTTAAGCAGATACGCTAACCATACAGTTATTATGTCAAGTAACGTATCCAAGGCCTAAGAAGTTTCAGACCGGATTCAAGGCATCCGAAAAATAAGTACTGGAGTGGATATGTTTAAGCAGTTACTATCAATGGTTTTTCTTCCAATTTGTCCATTTCAACACTTTTCTTCTGCTTTATTGGTTTCACCAAAGCCTTCTGTAGTTCTGGGAAATCATAGTCGAAACACATTATCATTATCATGTTTCCTATTACTTAAAAAGAGTACGCTCTATCTCTTTTGCATTCTGCACGACGTAATCTATTCCTGCTATTAGATCAGAAATCAGACCACTTCCACCCTTGTCAAGTGCCTTAACTGCCCAGAGCCGTACACCTGGTACTACTCCAACCACACCCGCGTGATCATCCTTTGCTCCAACATATTCCTTCTACAAGGGGTCCATGTCCGTTATCATCCTTGGCAGATGTGGTCCCAGAATCGAATGTATTTGACCTATAAACGTTCAAGTTAGGATGCGTAAGGTCAATACCGCTATCGAGCACTCCAACACCCACATTAACTGAACCTGCCCCATCTCCAGATTGTGTGTTAGAAAGGTCCCCATCTATTCTATTGATTCCTGTGGGTAGAAATCGCACATGGTTTAAGATAAGTTAATCACGTCGATTTCACTCTCCACTGACACTTCCTTATTCACCTCTTTCTTTCCTAGGTATTTCATTTCTGTTCCGTGAACTTACCTAAGATATGTTTTGCTATATACCAGATAGATAATAGATTAATTAGAATAAGAGGACGAGGTTGGAGTAGGGTTTATTTGTCCTGGGAGCTAATCTAGCACCTCAGATCATTTTATCTACCATATCTTATCT
>JBOGPP010000053.1:0-20897 GCA_050748485.1 Nitrososphaeraceae archaeon
TCCTCATTATTATGAACAAAATTGGCGCAAAGAATATGAGCACATCATAGCATTTTCTTCAAACAGTATAGAGGATGTCACCAGATTCTATACCGAGAAATGGGATACTGAAGTTTTGATGAAGAGAATAAAAAATAAAACTGATAGAAAGATAAACATGCTCTCTAAACTATATTTGAGATTATGATTAGGAGTTTACTGATAGTAGTAAGCTCTGACTTCAATAGATCGTTTTATGAAGCCTTGAATAAATAGCATTATTCTATAGAATCAATTGATCCTGATGCTGACGACTTTTCTAAGATGAAATAACTGCTACTAGTCTGTTTTCAAATGAATAACTATGCGAATATGCCAACCATTAGAACTAGACTTAAGCTCAGCAGATGAATATGGTATCGTCATTAACGCTACTCCGTCCCAATAGGTCACATATAATTCAAAGTGCTGTTTGCACAGCGTTTATCTTTCAGAAAAATTATGGTTATTTCGATTCTTAGTCAGGTATATAGTAGTCAAAATTAGCTAAAGCAAGGATCTTCCTAAATCCTTACTAATTCACAAAACTTACCAATTTTTCCTTCCAAGAGTTATCTGCCTTTTGAAACGGATCTAAACTTAACCAGTAATTGTATGCACGTAAATACTTTTCATACCAATCTATCAAATATCGTAATCTTTCACGATTTATCCTGATTTATCATGATTAAACATTCTAGCTGAATATTCTGTCAATTTCCTTAATGCTTGAATTCTCTGCTCCCTTTCTATTTCAGCTCCTTCAATTGCAGAAGAAAGATAGCTTATAGATTTATCATAGGTCTCACGAGCGACTGGGTATGGTACGCCATCTTTCCCACCATGAGCAAAATTATATTTCACAGGATCTTGCCAAGATGCTTTTGTTCCAAAAATTATTTCACCAATAAGAGACAGAGCTCTTACGGCTGCCGGTCCAATCCCTGGAATAGAAATTAGTTGCTCGTAATTTTGCGGTTGAATATCATAACATTTTCTAAATGCTTTCCAGTCTAATCTACGAGGCATTTCCAAATATTTTCCATATTCTTGATCGTTAGCATTATTATTATTTTCGTCCATAATCCAAGTATCTAATGTGTTCCTTTTTTCTGGAATAGTATGCATCAATCTTCCAACTTTATATACGGATGATTTTAGATTGTTTATATCACTATTCGCCAACTCCACGCATATTTTTTGATTATCTACAGAATCGATTGAAGTCATATTAAGGATATGGTGACTTTAAGGATATGGTGACTTTTACATTTGCTGATAATTCCTTCATGTGGTTCGGATACGAAACTCTAGATTTTTCGAAGTCCAATGGTATCTTCTTGCCATTCTATTATTAGGATTCATTCCTTGTTGTATTATAGACCAGTCCCCGCATTCGTCAAATAGGATCATATGATAATATAAAGAGTAACTGTCTTGGACTGCAGCATTATCTACTTTGGCTGCCATTCTGCTTGCATACAACAAATCATCAATCTTAGTAGAAGATAAATTATAATATCTTTCAGCAAGTTTTGGAATGTCATTTTTTGTTTGTGTAGCCTTCTTTCCCTTACCGCCCGCAACAGATATCGCATGAATTTCTTCCTTGAGTGAATGCTTCAAAACTCCTGTAACTACCGTTGTAACTCCTGACGAATGCCAATCGAACCCAAGAATACAACCAAAAGCTTGAAACCATAGAGGATCGGATAATCTTCTTAGAAACTCACATTGTCCATATTCATCTACAAATACTTTTGATATTGCATTAGAAAGTTTGATCATTCTTCTAATCAAGTACGGAGGAGCGTGTCCGCCATGTAACGGAAGATTAATGGTTGCCGCAGACGAGGTTTTAAATCTTACATCTAAAAATGGATAATGCGTCTAGACTATTAATTTTTCAATAAAAAGAATTCCATATTTGGTTGCAATGGATTCGATTATACCTTCTGGATATAGGAGATATCATAGTACGGCAGCATATATTTACCAAGTCTATGGAATTTTAATGGAATTATTTTTCAAAGAAATCCTTGAACATTTTAATGATTTCATTAGATCTAAAGAGCTACTTTTTTTGCACTGAGCTGATATATATGAGAGTTTTTGTTAAAGATGTTATTTTTTTATATTTATTCAGGCACTATATACTGATCCATCTGGATGATACATAATAATAAGACTAGTTCTGTATGGAATATGGGAAAATTGGAATTAAGGAATAAACATTTAAACGATATCAACCAATCGGAGGCTTTGCGAAAGGTCGCTTTTTCCTATCTTAAGTTTGCGCAAGCTAGTATTAGCGGCCACAGGGTAGCATCCTCTGTGCTAGCTTTCAAAAAAGACGGAACAAGGAGCCATAGGAGATTGGAAGGTAGAGATCGAAATACCAATAAGTTCAGGGTCTTTGGTGGTTGCAACTTGGAAATATCTATAAGCACAGTTTTGCACGCGGAGGCTATAACTTTGTACAAAGCGTTATCAGAAGGATACACAAAAGTTCAGGCAGTAGGGATAACAAGCGATCATGAAGATCAGATTAAACCTTTGTGTGGCGCATGTAGACAATTATACATGTATATTAATCCTCTGACAACAATCTATGTATTCGGCAAAGACAAAAAAGTCAAACTAAAGGTAAAACTGATAGATACTATTAATTATCCTTATATGAGTAAGGGTAAAATCACTTGAATATATAAACAGTACAACCTATACTCGAACGCTCTTCAATCCACTATCCTATCCTTTCTGGACAACCCTTTTTCTACATTGAATCTGTAATTAATAGATGCAGTGCAATTTACCTTTTCTTAATCCTTTTCCTTCTAAGCCTAGTGCTAGCAATTGCTTTGTTCTTTTTGCTCCTTCTAGATTTAGGTTTGACGCTGGTAGTAATAGCAGTAGTAGTAGTAGAATTCAATTTTCTTAATCCTGATTTAGCTGCGGCAGCTGTTCTTAGCTTTTGAATATCTTTTTGAACCCGTGATACTTGCTTTTGTAGCTGGCTAAGTTGGGATTCAATCTGTTTTATTGATTGTGATTGAGACAGTCCTAGTCCCCGTCCTGCTGTAAAGATAGTCTGCCTCTGTTTCTGCAAAGATACAATTAAAGTTGTTATTCTATGAATCTGATTTCCGTTCTTTTCTATCTGTTTTGAGATATGTGACAAGTATGTAATCGCTCGCCTTCTCTTCTGCCTCTTTTTGCTAATACGAGATTTTTCTTGTGATTCTTCTATTATCTTGTTTTGCTCCTGCAAGTTTTCTTCCTGTGGTGCTATTGTAGGCGTCTCTTCCACGAAAATCTGGTTTTCTGTTAATGAAAGTGAAGTTGGTTCCTCTTCCCTTTCTTCTGTCATATGTTCTTACATTATCTTGTTAGTCATAAATATAATTATAGCTAATATATATTGACTATAATAATTAGTATATTCATTAAATACTGTGGTTGCCGGCGGCGATGAAGAGATAGAGCAGCTTCAGAGGGCTAAGGAATCCTCTTCATCATTATCGTCTTCTTTATTTTATCGACTTTTTTATAGTATTTTATCCATATTATTAGTCATGATGGGTATAGAACATGTCATAAGGCGAATAACAAATGTGAAACAGACGAGGGAAAAAGAAAAACATGATAATAAACAGAATAAGACAAATGTCAAAGAAGACCTAAAAATACCCGCTGATTTTGAATGCTTTGTATCTAGTAAAATCTAAGCATGTGTAACGGCAAAACCATGAAACTCAATTGAGCTTAGACAAGAATAGTACAACTAGCGTCCTTATCTTATCATTCAAAGAGAAAATGCAGACGATCTTAGACTTCGGATATGTCTTAGGTGATCTTACATAACAGGCGCGTTTCTTCTAAAGAATTTTATCTCCACTCCTCTAATTGGATTATATTCTATCCTAAATGATTCATCAGTTGAAATGGGCATAAGTTCAACACTACGCGAGTCACAAAGAGGGCAGTTTGGAACAGATGATGATGATAACTGTGTGGAGGATTCTAAGTTGTCAAGGCCATAGTACGTAGCACACCAATAACATGAATTACACATTACAAAATAGACCTGGCTGCTCCTCCTTTCTCTATTGGTTTCATTCTGATAGCTAGTTAAATACTGTCCTTTTATGTCATTAATATTGGAGCTCATTGTGTCCGCTTGTAGCAAATGAGAGTGTATATTAACTCTTTGCAATTTCATTAGCGAGTCAAAAAAATACAATCAGAGAGGACCTTCTATATGATATGAAATAAGTCGGATTTATATATAGTCAGGCTGAGGAGTCTGGAAAGGTCAGGTTTAACCCTTCTCTTCTAACGCCTGTCCTTTTGCACTTCTTTCCTTAACTAAAACCACTGCTAGCATTGCAATTTGAAAGACTTCTATTGCTTTATTCTGATTTTGTATTTATCGAGATCCTTTGATGTACTCTAGGAAATACATCTAACCGTGAATATAATGTATAACGAGAATAAATCAGGAAATGATGAGACAACCTTGCTATAGACAGTGCACATAACTTCAAAGATCTTAGAGGAAGTCAGAGTGGAACTGCTGATGAGCAAACGTTGATTGTATGGAAAACAGCTGGCATGAATTTGTCCAATATAGCAACAAATCTACAAGAGTTCTCATCAGGGCTTCCATATAGTTAGGCAGGCTTGAAGTAATATTTCCTGTCTTACTGTCGTATATAGTCTCATAATCACATGTTGGATCATACTGATGTGAAGGTGAACGAGGACGAATAAGTGAATTAGATGAGATAAATCCGGCAATCAGCTAAACAGCTAATGATTTCATTGTGACAAGGCAACGGGTAAATATAGTTCCTAAACAGATTTTTCATTTGTAGATCAGAAGATCAAATATCCCTGAGCTTATATTTACACAAAAAGACCTAATAACTAGTTTTATGGATTATTTAATAAGTAATGACACCAGAAATTTATGATTGGGAAGCTACTCTGCATAAGATGGTAACATCTAAGGCTGGAGATTTAGTAGGAAATGTAGACGCAGTAGATGATACTTCGGTCCTAGTTTCCACTGAAGGTGCACGAACACATTATAAAATTCCCACGCACATGGTAGCGGGATATGATGGGCATTCTGTCTCACTTAAAGTCGAGAAGAATGAACTAGAAAGGTTCAAATCGGATCGTGGAGAGGGATTTGGCGACGTAAAATAATCGGTGTAATGAAAGGTAATAATTCTCTGATAACGTGTACAATGGTAGAAGTATTAGCCGAAGAGGCCTTATCGTAATCTAGTTTAAAATATTAAATCAAGTTTACGGCGGTAATAAAAAGACTCAGTTCTTCCTACGTTAACTTATTCAAAGATCGCTCGCCTGATATTCTATGAATAATGATATAATATTCTATAATTTTGGCAAAAAAATATTTTCTGAAAATAAGTAATGTTTACCACTTTTTTTATTATATTTCTTATTCATCCCGTTCCTGATGCAAGGAATATATTTTTCACTTGTCTTGGTAGATTGTCGAATAATTCTGGTTCTTTGTTAAATACGGAACCTAGTACCTGGTTAGAATATGCGCTGAGACCTCCTACAATTCCTATGAATTCCGGATTTTCACTATTAAAGAAGGAAGCTACAGTGCCAGCACTCACTTTATCTGGATTCTCTAGATAGTGAAAATATCCAGCCGGGACAAAAAAGACTAGACCCTTACCAATCTCAGATGTTGCAACCTGTCCACTGGGACCGAATACAGTGAAGCGTACTTTTCCATTGATAACATAATTTAATTCAACTGCATTTGGATGAGTGTGAGGTTCTATCATACCTGTCGGTTTTAAATCTATTAGAAACAGCGCCAAACCTCTGAGTATTGGAAAATCGGCGGCCATCCCCAATTTACCAGTTCCGCCGGGAGTCTGAATTTGTGGAGTGATAGCATCAAGATTAAATTTATGCGGATTTGTAGTCGGGTTTCCAATAGTACTGATGCTTGAAAAGGTAGCTGGTTTTTGTCCTATGACTACATCCTGAGTTGAATTATAATTCAATTGATCAAAGAATGCTGGAGGATTTATTCCAAAGTTTCTGTCCAAAACTCGTGAAGTCATAGAACCAACTGAGCCGGATATGCCCAAATCCTCTGGATGTTCGTTGTTATACACAGCGATTAATTTTACCTCTTCATTACCAATATTCTCTAGGTCGTGCCAGTAGCCCTTGGGGACGAAAGTTAGCTGTCCAGGGCTTATAGTGAATATATCTTGACTGGCATTACTACTATAGATAGTCATTCTAGCATTTCCAGTAATACAGTAACTTAGCTCAGCTGCATTGGCGTGCCAGTGGGGTTCTCGAACGCCGCCTTTCTGCAAACGAACTAAAGCAGCTCCTATCCCCGTTAGTAATGGAAAGTTATCTGCATTCATTAAAGTCCTGCTTCCACTTGCATTCTGGAATTGTGGTTTAGCCCCGTCCAAATTAAAGGTCTGAGCCGAGGACATCTTTTGATTCATCGCCGCATTCGTATTGTTACTCGTCGTCTGATTAGTATTGGTATTATTGGTAGTACCACCACTGCCAAGGACCTGACCAGACGACATCAGGGATGGTAGAGTAATACCTACTGCTCCTGCAACTCCCGCCATTTTAAGAAAATCACGACGTGAAATTTTCTTTTCCTCAGACTTGTCCTTCCGAGATAAATTCATAAACATAAATTTGAAATTCTCACTGATATTATTAAAGATATTGATCTGTTTCTAAAATTAATTGAATGAATATTAAATCAATGTGTATTGTTTAAGAGTATTGACAATGAGGATCAAACAGAAAAAAATGAGATCATTTGAATGTGTCCTAATAAGTTCAGATATACCTGATACTACTCTAAGTGTAAAGTCAATTGACGATATCAGATTTATCTGAAATAAATTCGGGTGAAAAGATATACTCAACAGATATCAAGCTTAAGAACAATTATGCTCCGCCGGAGATAACACCTGGAAGTCCTAGAACCGTTAGTTTTTCAATCGATAAAGATGTAAAAGCAGACCTGGGAGATTATCAGGGTTCCTTGTTCGTGAAGGAAGGAGCTAACAGCGCCTCTATTCCAATCTCGTACGACGTGATGCCTCCTTTGGCAAAGCCTGTTATTTTGGTTGTCGATGGAGTCGCTATTTCTATAGCATTTTGGAAAGTAATTGCATTTCTTAACTCGAAGTATACTCAAGTGCCAAAACCGTCACCGAAGGACGAAACTATGGCATATCTTGCGAATCCCAGAGCGGCAGCATATAGACAAATCAAGGTAGGTGCAGTACGGTACGCTGTCCAAAAAACAGTTTTTGGGAAAAATTTGTTACTGGACGGAGGTACTCTCTTTTTCGGAATTATACTTGGACTAATTGCACTACCAAGTAATGAAGCTATGTTAAGTGTCCACACATTGGGAGGTATTCAGATTGTGACACTTATTGTAATAGGCCTGGGTTTAGGCAGTCTAAAGGAATTCATAACGAGAATAGTCTAGAACGTGGACCTCTCAATGGCTTGCAAGAAATCATAAGGAAGGTACTGATGGACTAGAGAATAGACCTAAGAGCGGTACACCTTCCAAACTACCGGAAAAGGTTGCGGTTAGGATAAGAAAGAAGCTGAAGCAGAGAAAACAAGGGTGGACTACACAGCAGATACATGAAATGATTGTAAGAGAAGAAAATGTACATTGCCATCAAATCTATATCTATACATTGCTTCACAAATGGGGATTCAAACAGAAAGTACCGTGTAAACACTGCCTCAAATGAAGAAAAGGAGGAATTCAAAAAAAGAGCAAAGGTGGTTTTAGATAATTTACAGAACACATTATGTAGAGAACTGGACTTTTACCTATACTATAAGAATTCTATATCTTCTGCCCCTTTTTCATAAATAATTTATGACATATTAATTCATTGATTAACCTATCAACTAAGGCTACATTACCTGAAAAACCAACATAAGGGTAGTGGCGACCGAACTACGCTGATTCACTTCGCAGTGAAGAGGTAAGAAAACACATGTCTCAAATACAACTAAGACATTATCCCGCGCGCCTACCAGAAGTGAAAAGATGAAATCATGACTCAAAAGGCAATAAACATAATAAAACAAGGGAAGACTAAACTGATACGAGTTTGTTCTCTAACACAGCAACTGGCTTTTCCTCGACCAAAGTTATATTTTCCCAGCCGTGTACGTGTTGTCCGCCTTCCTCCTTCATGCTTGCCTCAACTAGGTCCATGAATGATTCTCCTTCCAACACTTTGGAACACCACAGGCATTTCCATTTACCCATGTTTCTTTCTAATACCCTAAATACAACGTACCATATTAACTTATACGTAAAACATAATAATACAAGGCAAGGCGGCCCTGTGGATGAATGGAATCGGGCAGGCCGCCAGACCATTGTACCATTAATTAGATAATATCATATAAAAGGAACTGCAAGAGGGCAACAACATTTCCCTTTTACATTATGCTCTATACCACTGTATGGCAGTATCCCGAACACACTGTTGCCAGCAACGGCATAGGTAGGAGAACGACCAGTGTGTTTGCAATTCTAGCCGGTATAATCACTGGCCGCTCTACCTGTCTGTCAAACGAATGGATCCTAACCTGTTCCTATCTCTAAACAAAACTTAAATTCGTGGAACCTTTTTTAGTTGACCCCATCTAATATTTTCTACGATGATGCCGGCAATATAAAGTAGACATTTGACACACAGAGAATAGGAAATGATTAACTACCATTCCTATTAAGATATTTTTCAACTAGTGATCATTTGACTGGTATGCATTAATACTTGAGAGCAAATCAAAAGCTAATTCTCTATCCATTCAATATCATAGGATTGTTACTGCAATTGGGATATTATCAGTTAAGATTATTTAAATCTCAAATTCTTTCAGAGAATTTTCTGATATATTAAAATATATTCTCTTGTCCCCATAATGGTCCACTTTTGTTTTGGGGATCGAATATGCATGTTCTTTTCTATCTTCGCCATCTATGACAATCAGTTTATCCTTATATTCTGCGAACACTTTTCCGATTTCTCTGTCTTTATCGTGACTTAAAATAGCAGACGCTCTGTGAAATGCATAATAGCTTCCCAATGAATTATTACTTGCTTCGCTACTATGCATTCTTGAACATATCCATTAAAGTATATAATTAGTATGCTACTCCATTACGTAGTCAAATACCAACTTCATTATAATATGTAGTATTATGACCAGCCCTCTTTTTCAGCAGTTCTAGTTTTATCTGCTGATGGATATTTATTAGTCTTCGAGAACATAATTACACAATGTTTTACCGTATCGCTTTATCATCCATCGTGCCAGAACTGCAACTATAACTCATCCAACTACCTACAATGTTGATAAAGGTACTACCCCGACTTGGATTGACTTTAATGGTATTGGTAGATTTGCAGTGAAAATAAATACAGGCAACACAAACTTAGGAACGTCACCTACATAGGAACTACAAGTTAGAACAGTTCTCCATTCAAGACAGTGAAACGAAGAAATGACCCAGAACGATTCTACCAAGAGATATTTACATGTACGTCTAGAAAAGCGGAGACCTAAAGAACTGAAGGAGAGTAGTGTTACCCGATGACACGGGGATGCCAGGTCTATTACTCATTGTCACGATGAATGCTGAAATGATACAATCGGGATAGTCGTACAAAATCAACCGAAGATTTCTTATGCGTTGTTCTGTATCCAAGCAGATGAGAAGTGCCAATAAAAGCAATCAGGCTTATACTGGAAAAACTTGGTTATTAGCTATTGCAGGCAGTGCAGTCCTTTTGCTGTCGTCGGTGTTAAGCAATCCGATTATACAATCAGCATATGGCCAACCTTCACTCCCCCAACAAGATCAGGAAAGACTTCGAGAAGACACTGGAGCAGGGATTGGTCATCTTGAATTCGAGAAAAGACCCGAGTTAGCAGAGTTAAGATTCGAAGGGTCCATAATTGCTGAGAGAAAAGCACCTCCTGCTATCACAGGTGACAACGTGTATGTAGCATGGTGGACAAACACAACTGGAAATGATGAAGTTATGTTCAGAGCGTCGACCGACGTGGGTGAGACGTTCGGAGACAGTATCAACTTGAGTAATACAACTGATGCAGACTCTACAAGAGCAGAGATTGACTCAGACGCAGATAGTGTGGCAGTAACATGGTGGGAAACCAATGCTACAGATGATACACCTGTAATGAGAGTAAGCACAGATAATGGAGCCTCATTTGGACCCATTCTGATGCTGGCTACTAATGGAACTCTAGGAGAAGCATCTGAAGCAGAAGACGAATAAAACTAAGAGTATGACATTTTTCTTCAGTCTTTTTTTGACTAAGGTTTTGATTTGATTTGTCCAGGATGTCACTGCAGTTCTGGCATTAGGACGTATAGAACCGTTCTAACGTACTTCGAACTGCGCTTGCGAATTCCTCCGGCATCCACAATGATACATCATGATGACCTGGAAACTCAACGTTCTCGCACCCAAGCTTAGCCGCTAGAGTCCTTGTTGTCTGGACATAGTACGCATTATCGCTATCTTTTCCTATAGCTGTTACCATCTTTACTCTATTGTTTCTTATGCTCTCAATATCGGGTATATACGCAAAGAAAGCTCTGAATTCATGCTTGAAGACGAAATCCACGTTGCCAGAGAGCCGTTCATTGAGATCGGGAGGATACGGAGTATCAGGGACATTTATCAGAGATGCCATGAATTCGGTTTGCGCAGCCTGCCATCCTTCATGCTGGCTCTTTGTATAAATCTCTTCAACAAACGTGCGCCATCTTTTTGCATCCGTGTCAGGTAAAAGCTCGATCACTGGAGCCTCATGAACTATTAGAAAATCAATTAGCTCCGGCTTGGTTGCTGCAAGCTCGAGACCTATAATGGCACCTCCACTCCTCCCAAGTACGACAGCCTGGTCTGCTCCCATTGCTTTGATGATAGCGGCAGCATCGCGAGCTTGTTGGGCAACTGTCATGTCAGCACTTCGATCTCCAGAGCTGCGAGAGTTACATCTCCTATCATAAGACACAACGGTGAATTTCTCAGCAAGGATGTCAGCCGCAGAGGAATAGAAGCCTGCATCTTCCATGGCACCTGTAATCAACAACAGAAGTGGACCCCTGCCTCTATATTCGCAATAAATCCTAGCACTCTCAGCAGCTACCACCTTTTGAATTGGAGCGGCCGACATGCTTTATGTTGAACTGGAGATGTATAAAAATACCTTTGCGAATACCGCATGGTGCTGGACCTTATCGGTACTACGAAATAACACCTAAAGGTATAAGATATCTGCAGGTATACGCAGAAATAGAAGATTTGAGGCCTGTTTGATTGCTTATTAAAAAGAGCAATATCGTTTACCTATCATACATGCGCGGTCGCAGTCAAGAATGAAAAATACTTAATAACTCTGCCTAACCATGAGCTGGCGATCGTTATCATTATGAATACCTCGAGCAATTATGGGCACAAGCCTATCACTCTTGTGGTCATAACATTCTTAGTCATGATGTTAGTTGATGGTTCGACTACAACTGTTACTTTTGATGCTTCAACAACTCTTAGTTCCTCTTCGATGAAGAAGGCTACGATTAGATTTTTACGACAGTCACATCGTGAAAAGTACGAAATCGCTAAAGACATTCTTTCCCTACTACTAGTTTCAAAATTCCAAGTCAGTTATATGCCGCCGCAGCGCTAAGACAAGCATTGGAGATGCCGCGGGGCTGCCTCACGGAATGACGGTTAAATATCTTAGGTCATTAGCTGACCAAGATTTACTGCGGATTTCGCAAGATTCTGGGCTGTATGCAGACTACGAAATAACCGAAAAAGGGCTACGTTATCTGCAGTTATTCACAGAAATAGAGGACGATTTAAGGCCTCAGACTTAGAGCGTTACTAGTTAGAGAGTATCGCTTTTTCACGAATGATATCGCTTGTGATATTCCACTGAGGAGGAACTACTAAATGATTATGGCTAATATTTCCAAGTCATAAATATAACTATGACCGAGATCCTTCATAATACTCTATTGGCTTAGAAGAAATAGCGAAGTAGCGCAGAATAAGAAATGAGGACGAGTTGGAGACCATTTGAAGAAGCCAAGAAGCCCGTCCACTTACAAGGTTTTAAAATCGGGAATGAATTTAAGAACTGGTGTATATCCAGGAAAAAATCCGACAATATATACTATCCTATCCTTCCTAAGTATGACTTGGAGTTAGTGATCAACAAACTCATGATCTGCCGAAAGCTTGTCTATAAAGCCTCACGAATTTTATGTTATCTTCTTGCCACGGTAATTGCAGAATAAAGAATGAGAAGGTAGGTGTTATTACAATTTGAGCATATGCGATTTTCTGAGTGCTTATTTTGATTTTCTTCCTTACCTCCACTAATCAAGCTCTATGGTATTGATCTCCTTTATCTTTACATTCTTGATCTCATTTTATCCATCATATACGTCAGCAAAACCAGCATCATAACCGTCTATACATAACAAGACATAAATAAAACAATACGGCAGCTATGGCAATGAGCAAAAGAACCACGCTCTTGATACCGACCGTAATAACTGCCCTTGTAGTAATGGTCGCACCCTTGGTGATTGCGTTAGTTCAAGCACAAACTGAAAATATGACGATGGAGGAGCTAACAAATGCTTCACTAGCACAATATCCAGATACCATGGAAAATGAGACTACTATGGAAGAAGAGACTAGTGTTCTTGTTGGAAATATGACGGGTAATATGACCGGCCAAAATATGACAATTGGAAATATGACGGGTTAGAATAAACCCAAATATCACAATAATCATCCCCACATTTTGTTAGGTAGGCTAACTAAATTTTACATCTCCTGCATTATCTGAATTGTCTTATTTGCTAGTTTTTTAGTGTCAGCCTAGAGAATGCTTATATAGATAGTATATGGTTATAGGGACCAATGGATCTTAAACTAGAGACCAAAGGTGTACTGATAGCTGTGGCTGCATGCTCATTAGTAATGGCTTCGATACTCTCAGCAATTCCCATTGTTAAACCGGCATACGGAGTAACCTGGTGTGATAACCACAAGAGTAAGGACCAGAACTGGAAGGACGGCTGTTCATCAGGAACATCTGACTGTAGAGGAGGTAAGCCATATAATCCAGGATCAGGTCATACACGTCAGTTCCATCTAGGATATGACGCGGGTTATACCCATGTGTGTGGATATCGGTAAGCAATTGGAAACATGCTGTATGCGCATGAGCCTCTCTTCTCCTTTTTTATCCTGTTACTGGGAAGAGCCCTGCCAGAGATGACGATCACATTACAGATATTGGTATTCTAATATCCCTCAGACACGATTTGGGGATCATATAACAGCCTCTAAATACCTGTATATGGATGGCAGCAGACGAGCTCGCCAATACAATAGATGAAATGCCCAAGTGCCAAAGTATTGGAACAAATGATCAAAGGAGACATCTATCAGGTCAAGATGGGAAGAATACAATAGAGATGAATCTATAGTGTGAAGACATGCTCTAAGACAGAAGGCAAAAAAGAGAGTATTCGTGGATTCAGTACATCAATCCGTCAAGTGGAAGCCCGTCAACTGCGTAAATCTTTCTTTCGCGCAGTTCATTCAAAAAAAATAGAACTTATTACATTTCCTGCTCTCAAAGGTCATCATCCTTTTTTTCTTCCTCGTCTTCTAACTTACTTGCAGGGAAATAATGGTGTAGATCGATCCATTCGTCTTCTGCCATCCAATAGCTACAAAACCAATTCTTTGATTTCTGATCATATTCTCCATGCTCGGGCAATACTAACTACGAACTTGTCACAAATTATGGGTGCTATAATACTTTTGGTTGATATTTCAATTCCATGATGAGCAACAATATAAAACGACTTAAGTTGATGATTTATTTAAGGGATTAATCTTGGCAATACATCCAAGAACATCTCTTGCGTCCTGTTGCCGTCCGAACGGGAGAAGTCAGCCTCATTTCTAACGAGGCGAGGGGATGTTGAGATCGGTGAATTCGCGTGCCCTATTCTTTCTTTAAAAGCCTTAAGAATATCAGGAGCTACTATAATACTACTGCTTCGATACCATGTTGCAACGAAGCATTACTAAATTCATAAGTCGACTGGGTTTAGCTAGCAGGGGAGAAGTAATCCAACCACTACTCCTTAGCTAAATCCCTAGAGCCGCATACACTGGTACCACAAGAGGGACAAGCGAACAAATATGATTGTACATTAGAATTGAGGAGAGAGACAGAATGAATTATCTCAAATATTTCATAAATACCTGTATAGCAAAAAATGAAATCTGAATACTCTCCCCCTGGCATTACTGGTCAATTAATAGAGTTATCCGTAGGCATTTTTAATTTTATGCGATCACTCTCAATTATTAGTTTATAATTTTCTTGGTCATGTGTTTTGATAGAACCTACAAGTCCTAGAGCATATTTGGTGTATTTCTTGAAATCATCTGGAAGCCTATCTAAAGAGGGTACTGTTAAATTGAAATCTCTCACTTTTTTGCCTGTAGTAACATCAAACTGAGCACCATGAAGAGGACAGGTTATCACCTTCCCATTAAGGCTCCCCAAAGATAGTGAGGCATTTGCATGTCCACATCTGTCGCTTACAGCGTAATACTTTCCATCTACATTAGCAATCATTATTTCTTTCCCGTTGACTTCAAAATGCCTCATCTTTCCGTCAGGAACATCTTGTACACTTGTAACATCTATGATTACGTAATTCTCTTCTTGATTATTCGTTATCATCTTATCCATTTGTTCATGTTCTTTCATATTGTAAATAGTAAGTAGTTCTAATAGATAATTAGGACGTTTACAAATACGACATAATGTTAATAATGTGGTACTTTGTGCTCTTTTATGTTATTGATTAACTATAAAAGTTCTAACAGCAACAGGAGTACGACTCGAACAATTAGGATATCACAACAACTTGATAGACTTTTGGAAAAGGACGCTGCGAGCAAAAGAGTTAGCGTTAACTCGTTGATTTCATATATGATAACAAAATATGCAGAATGGGACAGGTACGTAGAATCATTGAGTTTTGTTTCTATACCTCCAGACGGACTCAGGCTCATAATTGGATCATTAGATGATGAAAAGGTAAAGGAGATTGGTCAGCAAATTGGGTCAAGGCATCTGCAGGAATTCATGATGTTATGGTTCAAGAAAGTATCTTTAGATTCTTTTTTTGATGGACTAACAGTATTTTGTAGATACAGTGGTATGGCGAAATATGATATGGACAAAATCGATGGACGAGAGTACGTAATTATGATGCATCATGATCTAGGGAGAAAATGGTCGATATTCATGCAACACATAATAGAAGAAGGTATGAAGAAAACTCTGGACATTGTTCCAAAAGTTGATATTACTGAATCTTCGGTCGTATTTCGATTTTTTAATCCATGATAATCCTTTCCATAATTCGTAAAACCTAGTCAACTCATCCTATCAATAAAAGTATGATGATCTAGCCATTATAGCAAAATGGGACATCGTCGTGTCCTCGTCACCCAAATCATTTATCGGAATCTCGGTAGAGTAAATACTCTCTTATTGTTCATAGGTATGGCGATTGGTCCTGCTTTGCCAGGAGTGTACTTGGAGAATCGTGAGACGATTGATGGAGTTCAAAATATCTAACTAACCCGGCTTCTATTTTATAATCGAAATATCATCGTATTTAGACTTAAATAAAGTATGATATTCTGCTTCTAGCTATCAAGATTCTTCGATATTGGAAAGAGCACAGGACGCTATAGGACAAGAACAGATATGACAACAAATGCTATGAGAATATTTTAGATATCTCTTTATTTGTTCTAGGTTTTCCGTCCTCGAAGACATCTTTAACACAGAATTGTGCAGAGAACGACGCCATCTGATCAAGAATCGATTTCAGATTTCTACCTTTTTGTGTCAAGTTATATTCTATCCTGATTGGTGTCTCATGATAGATCTTTCTTTTGATCAATCCATTCTTCTCCATCTCCTTGAGCCTCGTTGAGAGTGTCTTTGGATTTATACCATCTATGGATTCAATAAATTGGTTGAACCTACATTGGTTGCTCATCATGTTACGTAGGATAAGCACTGTAAATCTTTTTCCAATAAGCGAAAATGTATTATCGAGTGGGCATCGTTTCATCCCTTTCATACTATACATAATATCGCCTGTTTGCAACTTACCAAAACTTCACCTACTAACCATATCGTCACTTACCAATTTATATACTTTCTATATTATAGTTAATATAGATATGCAAGGCAAAATGGTTGTAGTTGTTATGATAAATCGAAGTAACGTACGACGAGCTGTTGGAAAGCTCAACTTTCACAGCAATCAACTATTAATACAGACAATAATAACGACAGCATTAAGTATGCTGGTAATATTTTTAATTAATCCAGTAAGTCAAATAGGTCAAATATCATATCAGCAATATGTGTTAGGCCAAGAGAACATTAATGCTTCATCAACATCAGCATCGAATAAGATAAGTACAAGTACAACATTTCCTCGAATTCATGACTTTACTTCTACACCTCCTGCCCCGGTCAACTCATGGATTATTGAAAGCAAAAATGGAGTAGTTATAATAGATACTCAACGTACATTATCTGAAGCAAACAATGCTTTTGATGAGGTCAAAAAGATAAACAAGCCTATTCTGGGGGTGATAATAACACATCCTCATCCAGACCATATTGGTGGAACAGCAGTCTTATTAAATAGAACATCAAATGTACCAATATATTCAACCCAATTAACCTATGACATTATGAAGAACGACGCAGGAGGACTAATCGCCTTTGCAAAACGACTTCACGGTAACGACTATACTGATCAAGTAGTATTACCTAATAGGATTATAAAATCAGGTGAAAATGTCAATATCGACGGAATAACTTATAACTTCAAAGATATTGGTCCAGGAGAAGGTGGCGATATGATGCTGATTTATCTTCCTGTCCAGAAGCTATTGTTTACTGGTGACGTAGTCAATAATCGGATGCATCCTGCCTTGATTGAGGGGCATTCTACAGAGTGGATAAAACAGATTGAATATATTGGACAGAATTATCCAGATGCTAGAGCTCTATTTCCAGGACATGGCCAATCTGGATCACCCAAGACTTTACTAGACGAACAATCAGAATATATCAACATATTCAGGTCATTAGTTGAACAACAAATGCAATCAATAGGAAAAGTAGGAGAAGAAAGATCAGCAAACATTACTGAAGAAGGTAAGACAAGAATCAAGAGCGAATTGCAAAGATCATACCCTGATTATCTTCATGTTGCCCTGATGCCATTAGATACTATGTTCGATCTAAATATAGATGCTACTGCAAAGGAGATAAATGAGGACAGGTGACGATATCATGCCAAAAGAGAGGATAACCTTCGAAAGTGACGGTTTGAAAGTAATTGGCAACTTATCTAGACCTCAAAATACCAAAGAAGTGACGCCGCTACCAGCAGTCTTGATAGCCGGTGCAATGACAGGGGTTAAAGAACAGGTTGCAGGTAGTTACGCAAAGCGTCTCGCCGAATCAGGCTTTGTTACTTTGGCACTAGATCATAGACATTTTGGTGAAAGTGAGGGAGAACCAAGGCAGCATGAAGATCCTGCTAAAAAAATGGAGGATTTTAAGAACGCTATAAGCTTCATGTCCACAATAAAGGATATTGATAGAGAAAAAATAGGGGCATGTGGAATTTCAATGGGAGGCGGCTACATGTTACAACTAGCTGCTTTTGATAGAAGAGTAAAGGCAGTTTCAATTGTAGCTTCAGGTCTCAATCTTGGCGATACACTCTCAGAGATGCTTGGAAAGGAGGGTTTTGTTAACTTTCTAAAAGAACATAACAAAGCTAGGCAGAAGCATTACGAAACAGGGGAAATTCAATATATTCCTGCAGTATCTACAGACAACAAACCTGCGGCGATGACAGGAGACGAACCTTTTGGATATTACGGAACCTCACGTGCTTGGAGTCCTGGTTGGGTGAATCGTTATACGACTGAATCAATTGAAAATCTAATGTCGTATAATGCTGTACCTTATGCACATCACGTTTCACCTACTCCCTTACTGATTGTTCATGGAAGAAAGGATAAATATTGTCTTCCTAAATTTGCACAGCAAGTATACGACGAGGCTGGTGAGCCTAAGGAAATTCTGTGGCTGGATACAACTAATCATATTGACCTTTATGACAATGAAAAATATGTTGGTCCTACAATTAATAAAATCGTAGAATGGTTCAACACTTATCTCAGCTAAACTAAATAAAAAATTCTCTGAGCTCTGAACAAGAATATCAGAACTATATTTGGATATTCACTATTTCATTTATCTGATGGAGAAGTATGAAATAAGGATAAGAACGTAATTTCATATTACAGTGTTGAAAATGGCGAAGGTACTTTGGATAAGGAAGCGACTTCACATGATGATTTGTTTGATGCATTCAGACTATCGCTGCAGTTCTGGCATTGATTATCGCTTAAGTAGACTATAATTTTCTCCATTTCATGATGAAGTCACATTAACAAACTTATATACAATATTTAGTCATTAATGTGCGCATAGAATGAAAAAGCATAATCAAACCGCAAAAGTTTTACTTTCAGTATGTATGGGTATTGCAATGATATTCATCATGAATATTGTATTAACCACACATTCAGTCTTTACCAGCCAAGTTAACAGTACATTATTGGAACCTGCAGAGCTTAATGGCGAGACTACAACAACTACAGCAAATGCCACTCATATCGTTCTAGTCCATGGTTCATTTGGTGATGGATCTGTATGGAGCAAAGTGATTCCTGTTCTACAGAATGCAGGCCATAGGGTCACCGCTGTTCAACTTCCTCTTCAATCTCTGACAGAAGATGTCGCTGTTGTGGAGCGCGCAATTGAACGCATAGGAGACCCTACGATTCTTGTTGGACATTCATATGGCGGAGCTGTAATCACCAATGCTGGTTATAATAACTCAAATGTTACCGGACTAGTTTATCTAGCGGCGTATGCTCCTGCTCAAGGCGAATCTCTCCTCGATCTTGGTAACAACACTGCTGACCTTCCGGCAAACCTCTTTACAATCGATAACGAAGGATTTATGTTAATGAATCCAGATTTGATCCATGAATGGTTCGCTCAAGATGTTAACCTAACTGAAGTAGACATAATGGCCGCTGTTCAGAAACCTGTAAATCTATCCACTGTTGAAGAAAAATCTGGTCCTCCAGCATGGAGGCAACTTCCGACATGGTATCAGATATCTGAGAACGATCGTGTTGTCCCTCCTGATCTTCAACATTTCTTTGCAGAAAGTATGAATGCTACTATACTCTCACTTAATGCAAGTCATTTCTCTCAAATATCACAACCAGATGAGATAGCCGAATTAATCCTGAATGCGACGAAAGGAAAGTACTAGCTTCTCGGTTTATCTGCAGTTCTGGCATTAAATCGAGAACTCTTTTAAATAATGGGTTATATGATTTTGCATGAGTAACAAAGTAGGTCACCCTATCATAGATAATAACAAGAGACAAAGTCCAAGACCCTCTCTTGCCTAGATTAGTGGCAGCGGCACCACCGACGCAGGTGCATCTCTCCTCCGATTATCGCTGCTAACAAGTGGCATTTTACTGGTCAGCCTCGCACTAATGACAACTACGTCCCTTGGTCAAGAAGAGAATGACACTACTACAGTATCATCATCAGGAATGGATTTCTCACCACACCCGATCTGGGATGAAGTAGTAATAACTACAGGTGAGACTCCGATAAATGAGACACATACGATCGTAACCTTCATTGGAAATGGTACGATGACTGTGCCAGACACAGGAAAGACTATCAATATGACTAACAACGGTACCGCGATTATCTCTCCTGTGACAGGATCTCCTGGGACTGTCAGTGCTTATGGAAGAGAGAGTGTCTTCTCAGAGATGGCGATACTATAGCCATCACATTTCATGAAATAATACAATCCGATTCTTCAACCCCTCAAGGAAAGGGAGTTGGAATAGCAGTGTTTGATAGAAATGCAACCGGCCTGCTTGCACCATTCAATGGAATGATAGCAGCAGGAACACATGACGCACCTCTAATTCCTGAGGAGGCTAATGTAACACTTTGGGAATGGCAGCAGTAAAATAATGCTATCGCTGGTTAGCAGTCCATTCGAGGACAGATGATCAGATTCCTTAACTTAGGAACTATTCGACCAAGGCTAATTGCGTACTTCGCATGATGATTGATCCTATCGAGAATACGAAATATCAAAAGATATCAAACAGGCGAAAACCTCATTATGGCAAAATTCGAAATATCCATAACGTCTTGTATCGCAAATTGAATTTTCTTATTAACACGCCCCGAAGCGCCATCTACCATAAAACCAGATACATAAATCGGTTCATAAACGCATGTAAAAAGTTGAGTATGAAACCGATAGATCACATGAATAGGCTATTCGTTTAGACCGTTTTTATAATTTGTTGTGCAAGCAACAGCTGCTGCAATACACGGAAGTATTGCAGGAATGAGAGAACTTTCATCGTGAGGTAGGCGACCTACATCATCTATCCCGACTATGCTTCAAGGTCGTCCTACCTTTTTCTGATAACATCTTAACAGTTTGAATATGATTAATTGGTACATAAAAGCAGGTG